>CALLBD010000083.1 GCA_938001915.1 uncultured Caulobacterales bacterium
TTGATAATCCGCCGCACAGCGCACGCCGCGGCGGCAAGCCACACCATCGGCCCCGCCGCTACCGCAGCGGCAGGGGTTCATCGCGGCAATTAGCTGAAACCGGGCTGGGTAAGACACATGGGCATTGGCGCGGGCCACGGAAATCTCGCCCGTCTCAAGTGGCTGGCGAAGACTATCCAAAACCTGCGGCGTAAATTCTGGAAGCTCATCCAAAAATAAAACACCGCGATGCGCCAGCGAGGCTTCCCCGGGTTTAGCTTTCGCGCCGCCGCCCACCATTGCCGCCATGCTGGCAGAATGATGCGGAGACCTGAAGGGACGCGCGCGGGAGAGCTCACCCTTATGGAGGAGGCCCGCAACAGAATGCACCATTGAAACATCAAGCAATTCATTCGCAGCTAAAGGCGGCAGCAGGCCTGGCATCCGCGCCGCCAACATTGATTTTCCCGAACCCGGCGGCCCAACCATAAGCAGGTTATGCCCGCCCGCGGCGGCCACTTCGAGGGCGCGTTTGGCCGTTTCCTGTCCGCGCACATCGCGCATATCAAGCGCGCTTTCAGGCTCGAGCATTTGACCCGCCGAGGGACGGGACAAAACTTGCGTGCCTTTAAAATGATTGATGAGCTGCACCAATGACTGCGGCGCGAGCAGAGGAAGGTCCCCTGCCCACGCCGCCTCTGCCCCATTGGGCTCGGGGCAAATCAATCCCAGATTATGGGCCGTCGCCATCATGGCGGCCGGCAAAGCGCCCGGCACCGCACAAATTGTGCCGTCCAAACTAAGCTCACCAATGGCCGCATAGCCCGCAACGGCGTCGGCGGGTATGGCGCCAATGGCCGCCAGCAGGCCAATCGCGATGGGAAGATCATAATGTGCGCCTTCCTTGGGGAGGTCAGCAGGGGCTAAGTTTATGGTGATGCGTTTGCCGGGAAGGTGCAGGCCAAGGGAGACAAAAGCGGCCCGCACGCGGTCTCGGGCTTCGGACACAGATTTATCAGCCAAGCCAACGACATTGAAAATCTGCTTACCGCCAGAAGTCACCTGAACCTGGACATCGACGCGGCGCGCCTCTGTTCCCTCAAATGCAACGGTGGTGATACGGGCAACCATGTTGGCCTCAATTCTGCTCTCTAAGCCTCCTCCAAATCAAAATAATGGGAACAAATCAAGAACTTTTGTAAAATTGGGCGAGTTTTAAACAATTTTGGAGGGAATCCCCTTGCTTATGATACGGCTTATGCACAAAATTCTATCGGCGGCCCAGGCCGCATAGTTAAAACAAATAGGGGAATATCATGGATTTAATTAGTTTAGGCATTGGACTGCTCAGCGGCGGCGGCGGCGGATTGCTCGGCGGGAAGCTTACAGGCTCCAGCATGGGTAAAGGCGCGCAAATGCTAACAGGTATCGTAGGCGGTACAGGGCTCGCGGCCGTATCGCAATATATACCAGGTATCTCCGGATTATTTGCAGATCCTTCGGCGGGCGCCGCTTTCTCGCCATCTGGCATTTTGGGCGGGGTTATCTCCGGCGGTGTAGGCGGAACAATTCTGTCCTTCATCCTGAGTAAGGTGATGGGCAATAAAGCGTAAGCTTTTCCGCGTTCAATTTAACGAGATTACAGACGCCTGAACCTTTTCGGTTCGGGCGTTTTTTATGGGCTAGTCGAAATCATTTATAGCTTTTTTACCCGCTTTTCTCTTCCAGATGTAGCGCGTTATTAGCTGAAACCCTATCAAGAGGGGCAGGGTATATATAAGCCCCAGCATCGCGCCAACCAAGGCCTCACTTATTCCGCCCGCCATTAATTGCGGATCGCCCGTGCCGTAAATCATCATGGCTTGAAAGGTTTGTATCAAGCCCGGCAGAACCATCAGCAGAAATGATAATATGACTGCGCAAATCAAGGCGATGATCGGGCGCTTTTTCCAAAGCCCAACAATCGCAAAGGGTATGAGTAATAATATTAGGGCGACTATCATTATCATTAGCTCTCTTTCCCAAAACTTTGGTTGAACGCCTTCTTAAAAGGCCTCTTCAATCACAGCCCGCTCTTTTCGCTTACGTCTTTTTCGGCTTTGCCACTGTATGATTAAGAGTATCAAAAACCCCGGCACAAGCCAAAACATAAGAAACACAAAAAAGGAAATCCAAAGATCAGACCCCGTTGCGTCCTGATAACCACTCAAAATTGGCCCAAGTGAGAAAGGAATAATGGGGAGGCAATATAAGCCGCTAGCGCTGAATAAGGCCCAACCAGGGCGTGACCGCCATTTTAAAACAATCACGATTGGGATCACCAAAGAGAGCAACATGAAAATAAGTAAGATAATCAGTGCAGGAAGAAGGTTCATCTGAGGGTTCACTTACTTAAAATGAAAAGGCGGTCAGCCCAGTTTACTTTAAAGCGTGTTCGGGTCGGCACAAGTCACAGCTAAAAAGGGGCCCAAGAAAACAGTCTCGGCGCGTGTCTTATTATCACGCCTTCGCCAAGCCAATACACCGCAAGGCGCGATATCCCTTTACCCCAGCTGGAAAAATCAGAGGTTTTTCACTAATCCGTAGCGGGTCGCGCATATGATACCCGCGCGGGTCATGTTTCACAATCATCGCCCAATGGGAGCGTCCATTCGGTAGGTAAAATTGGACCATCGGATATTGACCCCCACGCATACAGCTATCAATGGTGGAGGCATCGACCGTATCATAATAGGTCGCGACTGCGCGGCCATCCGTTACGCGGCGAATACCGTCCCAGATCAACCAGCCTTTCGGCGTATAACTTCTCGTTTGGGTCAGGCGCTGATTGAGGTCTTTTGGATTGGTTTGAAACCCAAGGTTCGACAGAGCCATAGACGCCGCCGTGACAAGACAACCCTCGCCGCCCATCGTATCATGTGTATTGCCAAGCCTATCCGAGGCCCAGCGGGGATCTTTCTGATTATAGATAACACTGTCACGTAAAAAGAGGCCTTGGCGGGTCGAGGGGTTTGTCGGCAAGAAATTTGAGGCGCCGTCCACGCTCCCTAAGCTTTTGTTCGGCGCGTCTTGAATTGGCGCAGTTCCGCACGCAGACAGCACAAGGGCAGAAGCCAATATAAAGAGAGCCCGTTTCACGAGGAAAGGCTTAGTCGCAAAAGCTTGGTGAGGCGTTAAGAAATAACAGCCCCCGCATTACAGTGCAGTTAGGCTTCGCTATCGACCACAGATCCACTTTGCAGTTGAATATAATTCTGGATACCCATTTGTTTGATGAGATCAAATTGGGTCTCGAGGAAGTCAACATGCTCTTCTTCTTCGATGAGGATGGCTTGCAATATATCGCGCGTGCCATAATCGCGGACTTTCTCGCAATGCTCTACCGCGTCGCGGTACATCGGCACCGCATGTTCTTCGAGCTTCATATCGCACTGCAGGATTTCTTCGACCGTCTCGCCGATATATAATTTTCCCAGGTCCTGAAGATTAGGCAACCCGCCCAGAAATAAGATACGCTCAATAATCGTATCGGCATGGTTCATTTCTTCGATAGATTCTTCATATTCCTTTTTCGCAAGCTTACTGACGCCCCAATCTTTAAGCATGCGGGAGTGGAGGAAATATTGGTTTATGGCGGTTAGCTCTGCCTTCAAAGCGGTGTTCAGCCATTCAATTGTTTTTTTATCGCCGCGCATGTCTCTATCCTATCTCGGTATGAGTATTTCTTTACGTCGTCCTGACCCGAAGTGATTGGGTGGGTCAACAGAAATTCGTGCAGGTGAAAATCATTCGCGAAGATATCTTCGCGCTTGCAAATCATGTGCAAATAAAAGGGGGTCTAGGCTATTCCGCGGCTTCTAAGACCGGGTTGGCCGTGCGCCATTCCCGTAAGCGCGCCTGAATATCCACACGGCATTGGCCGCAATTAAACTTGGTCCCGCAAGCGCGCTGCACGCAAGCGGCCGTTTCTGCGCCATTGGCGGCAGCGGCATCGACCTTGGCCGTATTAATATTATTGCAGATGCAATGTATCATGACTGCGGCATAGCCTTATTGAGAATGAGTGTCAATTACTTTGCAACTCATTCTTAACAACAAAATACATTTAGGGTTAGCGTGGGGTTAATTTCAACAGCTGACCATTCGCCCCATCTTCCGCGAGGAGTAAAATCGCGCCGTCCCCGGCTTGGCGCACGTCGCGAATGCGAAGGTTTAGGTCCGACAATAAGGCTTCCTCTGCCGCGCTCTGTCCATTTTCCAAATCTATTCTGCGCAAGTCGCGGCTGGCTAAGCCGCCAATCAGCGCGTCCCCATTCCATTCGGGGAACATCGCGCCGCGGTAAATGATTAGGCCCGACGGCGCGATAGACGGCGACCAGCCATGAACCGCGTCAATTGTACCTTCAAATGTTTCATAAGGGGAAATACGCGCGCCCTGATAATCTCGGCCTTTTGTTGCCAGCGGCCAGCCGTAATTCTTCCCCGACTGCAACTGGTTCAGCTCATCACCGCCATAAGGACCATGTTCATGCTCCCAGAGCACGCCCGTTTCCGAATCTCTTGCCAGCCCCTGCACATTACGGTGACCCAATGAAAATATTTGCGGTTTAAACGCGCGTTCGTTTTTTGACTGCCCCAGAAAAGGATTATCCGCCGGCACGCCCCCGTCGCGAGTCAGGCGTACAATTTTGCCCAAATGCGTATCGGCTTTTTGCGCGTCTTCGCGGTAAGCGAAGCCGTCCCCCAGACTCAAAAGGAGCGTGTCATCGGGAAGGAAGAGTATCTTCCCGCCAAAATGCGAGGCGGCCGTTTTGGGCGGACTGGCGCGAAAAATAATCGTTTTATTCTCAAGGGCATCATCTATGAGTTTTGCGCGTAAAAGGGCTGTGCCGTTCGCATCATCTTCGCCGTAAGAATAAGAGAGATAGACCTCTTGGGTGGCCGCAAAATCCGGGGCCAAAACAATATCGAGCAACCCGCCCTGCCCTTTTGCGAATATATCCTGTGGTATGTTTTTGACCTCACGGCGCGCGCCTTGCTTGGTGAAATGCAGAAGCCCGCCATATTTTTCCGTAATGAGATATCCTCCGCCCGGGAGTTCGGCCACAGACCAAGGGTTAGCTAATCCATCATGGAGCTTTGTCAGTCTGAACTCGGATGACGCCCGTTCGGGTATATCCGAGGCGGGTTGCGCGTTGTGGCACGCTGTTAAAACTGTGAGCGCGGCGGCGAGGCTCACGCCGAATTTTACCAGATGCATTTTTCTCTCCGCTTGACCTTTTACCCATTTCCCTTTTACCCATAGCGACATGACAGGAATTTTCAAACGGATTGGCGCGTGGCTCGCGGCCGTATTAACGACGGTTATTTTGGGCGTTACCGTTCAGACTCAAAATGTTTTGGCGCGGCTAGAGGGGGTTGGCGCGGATATCGCTTTGGGCGACCGCCTATCTATGACATTTCAAGATATAGTCGGTCTGGGCTCACGCTATATTATTTTTGTGAGTATCGCGCTTGCGATTGCGTTCCTCGCCTCTGGGCTTGTCTTTCGCCTCGCCAAATTTGGCCGCCCAATCATTTATAGCGTCGCTGGCGGGGTGGCTATTTTGGTCATGCTCTTTTGGATGAAACAGCAATTTTTCGATGTGCATATAATCGCGGGCGCGCGGGATGGATTAGGGATTAGCTTACAAATGCTGTCGGGCGCGCTTGGCGGGTTTATCTTCGCGAAACTTTATCGGCCGGGCCGCCCAAAGCGCAGAGCCTAAAAAGGTTTAATGGGGACCGCCCAGCGGGATACAGCTAATCTTCTCGCAGGCAATGACCTCATCGCCTAATTTTAGCGAAGCATCATAACCTTTACCCCGAAAGAAAAGCGGTTGACCCTTAAACGTGCCCTTAAAGCTTTCCCCTGCAAAGGCTTCATCAACAACTTCGACAAAGCGCGTCACGTCAATCTTTTGATCTTTAAAGGCGAGCTTGGTTTCCGTGTCCGTGTGAAAGGTCTGGAGTTGATTATTCCCACACAGATAAATCGCGCTCATATGGCCAAATCTATTGTGATCTACGGCAGAAACCTCATCGGCATTTGCAGCGGATGTCTTTTGAGCGTGATTCTCATGTGAATGATCTGCGCCGTCCGCATGATCATGGTCAGCTGCGCCCGTACAGGCGGCGAGGCCAAAGACAGACAATAAAAATAACTTACTCAAATACATTACTCGCTCCCTTCCGCCCCACAAGATACATAAATCTATGTATTCATGCTGTCAAAGAAATCAGCGTTAGATTTATTATCCTTCAGTTTCGACAGAAGGAACTCAATTGCATCCATTGTTCCCATCGGATTGAGGATACGGCGAAGTACATAGGTTTTTTGTAGCTCATCTGGCGCAACCAATAGCTCTTCTTTCCGCGTGCCTGACTTCGTCACATCAATCGCAGGGAAAATCCGCTTATCTGCGACTTTCCTATCCAGGACAATCTCGCTGTTACCTGTGCCTTTGAATTCTTCAAAGATAACTTCATCCATACGAGAGCCTGTATCAATCAAGGCCGTCGCAATAATGGTCAGCGAGCCGCCATCTTCGATATTCCGCGCCGCACCAAAGAAACGCTTTGGACGTTGCAGAGCATTGGCGTCGACACCGCCCGTTAGGACTTTACCAGAGCTTGGGACCACCGTGTTATAGGCCCGACCTAACCGCGTGATCGAGTCAAGCAAGATGACAACATCTTTGCCATTTTCTGTCAGGCGTTTTGCCTTTTGGATAACCATTTCGGCAACTTGGACGTGACGCGTAGCAGGTTCATCAAATGTAGAGGAGACAACCTCGCCTTTAACGCTGCGCTGCATGTCGGTCACTTCTTCTGGACGCTCATCAATCAAAAGCACGAGAACATAACATTCTGGATGATTGCGCTCGATGGAATGCGCGATATTTTGCAGCAGAACCGTTTTACCTGTCCGCGGCGGCGCAACGATCAAGGCCCGCTGACCCTTTCCGATCGGCGAGACAATATCGATCACGCGGCCTGATTGATCTTTGCGCGTTGGGTCTTCGATTTCCATCTTCATGCGCTCATCGGGATAGAGCGGCGTGAGATTATCAAAGTGAACCTTGTTTTGTGCTTGTTCTGTCGTAGAGAAGTTAATGGAGGTCACATCAGAGAGCGCGAAATAGCGCTCATTTTCTTTGGGCGATAAAATCTCGCCGGAAATCGTATCACCTGTTTTCAGCCCGAATTTACGGATTAATTTTGGGTCGACATAAATATCATCAGGGCCTGGAAGATAATTCGCCTCTGGCGCACGCATAAATCCGAAGCCATCTTTGAGAACTTCCAAAACGCCAGAGCCATTGGTTTTCACTTCATCTTCGGCGAGGTCTTTGAGGATACCAAAGAAGATATCTTGTTTGCGCATAGAGGCGGCATTTTCAATGCCGACTTCTTCAGCAAATTTGATGAGTTCTTTCGGTTTCAGTTTCTTCAGATCATCCAGAGAAATGGCAGTCATCTCGTCGAGATCTTGTTCAAGTAAATTTGTCATGAGGTAGTCTTTTTGTGGGGAGAGGTGCTATCCAAATGCGCGCTGGTTGCGGCCGTGGGTTTTATATGAAGTTCGGAAATAGCCACAGGTCCAGAACGGCCTGTTTCTAAAATGGCGTATGTGGGAAAAAAATACGGGCGTCAAGGTAGAAGTCTTAGACATATACCAGCAGATTTTATCTATAAGGCGGTATATATTAGCAGAAAGTGTCAATTAAATGGGAATCAGGAGCACGTTTGCACATTAAAACCTTTAAGAATCGCATATCAGGTCGACAGCGCCGAATATTTATGAAAATGGAGCCTTTTATGTCTGGTATTTTACATCTCGCCATTCCTGCGGGCGACCTCAAAACAACCGTCAAATTTTATACGGATATCCTAGGCTGTACGCTGGGTAATAGCGAAGCGGGCCGCTGGGTGGATGTCAATTTTTGGGGTAATGAGCTGACGCTACACCAAAGCCATGAACAGCTTCCCAGCGTGCGCCATGATGTTGATATGGGCGCGGTAAAGGTCCCACATTTCGGCATTCACCTCAGCCAAGCGGATTTCGACGGGGTGAAGGCGCGTATCGCCGAAGCGGGCCTCACCTATATTGATGAACCTTACCGCCGGTTCAAAGGCGAAAAATATGAGCAAGAGACCTTCTTCATCGCAGACCCAAATAATAATATTTTAGAGATTAAAACGATGATGAACCCAGATGTGCTTTTTGACACGGCGGCTTGATTTTAAAACGGCTGTACAACAGCTAATATAACAATCACGACAGTTACGAGCGCAGGAACTTCATTAATTTTGCGGAAGAATTTTTCCGACTTTGGCCGGCCGCCGTTTAAAAAGGCTTTGCGCGTCTTCGATAAAAACCCGTGATAAAAAATCAAAGAAAAGGCGAGCGCGACTTTCACCCAAAGCCATAAAGCTACCCCGCCGCTAACAGCATTATACCCAATCAAAACGAGCCCTAAAACAAAAGCCACAATCATCGCCGGATTCATGATGATACGCAGGAGTTTGGCTTCCGCCTCTTCCATCTTAGCTTCCAGCTCTCCGCCTGCTTTAGCCACAGAATGATACACAAAGAGACGCGGTAAATAGAGTAAACCTGCCATCCAAAAAATCACGGCAATAAGATGAAAAGCTTTGAGCCAGGGATAGAGTGTATCGAACATATTTTCCTAATGACCTTAAAATCTATGGTGCAAAATAAAATGGTTTCTCAGGATTATCAAATGCACCATTTTCATATAATTTTCTAACTTTATCAGGAAGCATTCGCGGCATTACTTCATAATTTGCTTTTGAAAATAAATCATAAGCACCATTGCTATTTTTAGTTCCGAGATATTTGTTTACTTCTTCAAGAGTTGGATAGTGATCTATGTTATGAAAAAATTGAATGAATTCCTGTAAAGTTTGAGAAACAAAAACCAAATCTCTTAAACTAACTTCAATGGTATCTTCAGCATCAATATTTTCATCAATTCCGTAAGTTACATAATCAACTATATTTTCTGTATAATTTTCATCAGACATAATTCGGGTCTTTCCCGCGGATATGATCCACGACTGCTTGGACATTCTCAATCTTCACATCTGGCGTGACGCCGTGCCCTAAATTGAATATATGCGGACCGCCCGCGGCGTCGCGTAAGACGGCTTCGACAGAGCGGTAAAGCGTGGTGCCGCCAATCCGCAGCGCGAGCGGATCGAGATTACCTTGCAGCGGCATCCCATCCGGCAAGGTCGCGCGGTAATCATCCAGCGGCATTTGCGTACCCGCCGCAATACCCGTAATGCCCGTTTCATGTGCATAGCGAATAGCGTTTAATCCTGCTCCGCGCGGAAAGCCCATAATGGGAACCGTAATACCCGCCGCGCGCACACGCGAAATAATATCGCGCGTCGGGTTTATCACAAGACGATCAAAGAGATCAGGCGCGAGCCCTTCCGCCCAGCTTTCGAAAATCTTGAGCACATTTGCGCCGGCCTCGGCTTGGCCAATCAAATACTCCGCTGTGCTCTCAACTAAAGCCGAGAGCAAATCCGCCATCGCCTCTGGATTTTCATAGGCAAAGCGCTTTGCAATTTCTTTGGTTGGGCTACCTTTACCCTCAATCATATAGGTTGCCACGGTCCACGGTCCGCCCGCAAAGCCAATAAGCGCTTTATCTTTGGGAAGGCCCGCGCGCACGCGTTCAACGGTTTCCCAGACAGAATTTATCCGCTCGGCCGCCCCGCTAACGGTCAATTTTGAAATGCCGTCTGCATCAATGGGCTCAAGCACGGGACCCGTGCCTTTAATGAAATCGACCTTTCGGCCAAGGCCAATCGGGATAAGCAATATATCCGCAAAGAGAATGGCGGCGTCCATATCATAGCGCCGAATAGGCTGGAGGGTGACTTCGGCGGCTTTCTCTGGCGTGAAACAAAAATCGATGAAATTCTTACAGCTGGCCCTTACCTCTAGATATTCAGGCAAATGCCGCCCCGCTTGACGCATCATCCATATGGGCGGCGTTTCGGTGCGTTCACCGTTTAAGACATCGAGCAGTTTCATAATTTATATTTCGCTAAGCCTAAATTTGAATGTGCTCTTAGGCTTTCCCCCACACATATCCAAGCCTCCCTTTTGTCTCTCTTAAAAGAATTTAAAAAGAGAAGTGGATGTAGAGCCTGTGAGAATGTGAGCAAATTTACCTTTTGTTAGGAAAGTTTAATATGCACCGTAAAATTTGGGAGTGGATTATAGTCCTATTGTTGATGGAAACTGATGTGGAGAGCTGAATAATCTCTCAACCGCCTGTTAAATAAGCAAATAAGTGTAGGACAGTTGGTTGTATAAGTTTGGGGATATGTTTTATCCCGCTTATTCACAGTGTTAAGATATACCCTCTCCTATTGTGTACCTCTGTTGTGAGTTATTTTGGATGATACCCATTTTACCTCTTATATAGGCCCATCAGCCTTTGGGTGTGGACAGACGCGTATAAACACGCAAGAAAGCGCCGCGTCGGTGCGTTGAAACAGTGAGAGCTTGCCAAAATCTATCATGTCAGACCGTAATCCGAATATTGCCATATATTTTCATGTGCATCTGGTCTCCGACTCAACGGGTGAAACTTTGGTGGCGATGATGAAAGCCTCTACGGCGCAGTTTCGTTCCGCAACTGCCCTCGAGCATTTACATGCGTTGGTCCGATCGGAAGCTCAATTAGAGCGCACTCTAGAAGTGATAGAGTCAAAGCCCGGTATTGTTTTATTCACGCTCGTTAATTCTGAAAGACGTTCACAGCTCGAAGCCTTCTGCCGGAGCCGCAATATTCCTGCGGTGTCAATTTTGGATCCCACATTATCTGTTCTGGGGCGTTATCTCGGGGCGGCCATGACGGATGAAGTTGGGGCGCAGCGAAATTTGGACGATGCCTATTACTCCCGCATTGAAGCTTTGGATTATTCCATGGCCCATGATGATGGTCAAAATGTTCAAGGCTTGGCAGAGGCAGACATTATATTACTTGGCGTCTCGCGCACGTCGAAAACGCCGACCTGCATGTATTTAGCAAATCGCGGATATAAGGTCGGAAATATTCCGCTTGTGCCAGGCGCGCCTTTGCCTGTGATTTTGGACAGTTTCACCAAACCTTATATTGTCGGACTTGTGGCAAATCCCGATCGGATTGTGCAAATTCGAGAGCAGCGCTTGGTGGGCTTAAAGCAGACAGACCAAACAGATTATATTGATAAGGACCAAGTTCGGCTCGAGATGAGAGACGCTAAACGCATGTTTCTTCGCAAAGGCATTAAGGTGATTGACGTGACCCGAAGATCGATTGAGGAAACGGCGGCGCAAGTGATAAATCTCTATAATAAAGACCGTCCGATTGAGGAACGCCGAAAGGGCCTGCGGTTATGAGTGCGCGGATTATTTTAGCCAGCGGCTCGGCTATTCGCCGCGAGATTTTAGACGGCGCGGGCCTGACCTATGAGGTTATTAGCCGCCCCGTCGATGAGGCGGCGATAAAGACCTCTATGCTGGCGGAAAATGCGCGGCTGCGGGATATTGCGGACGCCCTTGCCGAAGCTAAGGCCCTGCGCGTGTCGCGTCAGGAAGCGGGCTTTGTCATTGGCGCAGATCAGATTATGGTTATGAAAGATGAG
>CALLBD010000084.1 GCA_938001915.1 uncultured Caulobacterales bacterium
CGGCAGGACGTGTTCGATTACATCGAAATGTTCTACAATTCAAAACGCAGGCATGCTAACAACGGGATGTTGTCACCCGTCGAATTTGAGATGGCAGCAAAATGAAGTAGCAAGGTGTCTATAAAGCTAGGGGCACATCACTTTAACCAAATATTCGTATCCATAATGCAACGCTTATTGTTCGGTAGATGAGTTACTTTGCGGTCAATTGTACCAAGTTCCTTAATATTCGCAGGAAGTCCGTCGTCATATAAAATCGCACGTAATTTAGCACAGGCTAAGAGTGACTTTGCTAATCCCTTTGGCTGATATAGGCGACGGCTTTGCAGTATTGCTTATTAAGGCATTAATCCCTAACTGGGAGCATTTACTAATCCCCCACCAACAAAAAAATCTGCTAAATGCAAGTTTCTGCATTGCCCGATAAGTCGAGCGCGGATGTGAGCCGCTTTCCTTATGCCACCTTCACCTAGAAGTGCTTGCTGCCACAAAAGTGCTGCAATACCCGCTGCGTGAGGGCAGGCCATGCTAGTTCCTGATTTTAAAGAAAGACCAGATGTACCCGCTGCAGCGGAGACGATATCCACCCCAGGAGCACATAAATCTGGTCGAGTATTTGAAAAATATGTAGAAGTGTAATCTCCAGGGCTTTCACCTGCGCCAATAGCCGCCACAGAGAGGATATTTTTACTCGCAGCAGGTGGAGATGATGCGATACTATATTGTGGACGATTGGACTCATTTCCAGCAGCAGCAAGAACAACCATGCCATGATGGTCAGATAGCTGTTCCATTGCGTCAAACTTATTTATCATCGCATCAAACACAGCAAGAACGTTACGATGTTCCACTAAAGCCATCGATGTTGCTGCGCGGATATCAAAGCCCTTTTCATTGACCAAAGTGTTTACGTATTCTGGAAAGTCTATGCCGAGAGACATTGACGCGATATGAGCGCCTTGTGCGTGAGCCCACTCTAGAGCTTCAAATAGAATATCTGAACCGCCAGGTATCACCTTAGCAATAAGTGCGTCTGAAATACCAGGTGCGACACCAATACGTGTGTCATTTACATCATTGCCCATGATTGTCCCCGCGCAATGTGTTCCGTGTCCGTCAGTGTCTTCGTTAACGTCCGTTGTGAAGTTGCGTTTCACAATATTCGATTTGCCAGTAAAAGCGGGATGATTTTCATCGAGGCCCGTATCAAGCACGGCAATTTTTACACCGTTACCATTATATCCAGTCGTAAGGGCGCCAACAGCGTCTAATCCCCACGGCATTTTATTGTTAAACGGGACAACATCAACCAGTCCATTATCTAAATTCGTATTGTCTTCTGCAACAGGCTTAACGAGTTGGAGAGGCATATTATCTGCTGCCATATATCCAGGATTTGCATCAATTTCATCGCGTTGTTGACTGTCAATATCTACGAACTCGAAAGAAAATTCTTGAGCCCGCTCCATCTGTGTTTGTAACTCCATGCTTGATGTGCCAAGCTTAAATAAGTCAGTATCCGCGTTATCCATATTCTCTGGTAGTTTTACTAAAATTGCCATAATTGTCTCCTAAGCTGGGTTTGAGGTTGCGTAATTACTAGGGCATGCAGGGAGTGGCCGGCTTCGGTATCCAAATATGGGCAACATTCTTGGATCAGTCTGCCCCGTCCCTCCGTGATTATTGATAATAGAAACTTCTGTTTGGGTGACCGTAATGGTCTTTTGAAATCTCTTTTTACGGAGCACTTCAATATCCTGTGAGTGCAAGAGTATGCTTTGATAAAAAACTTGAATCGTATAACTTCCAAACTTAAGTTTTTTGCGAAACAACCCTGTTACATCTGGTTTTGAAACAGCTTTAATAATGAACGGTTTTTGAGGCTTACTTTTTATTGTATGCGGTATTAGTTTTATCTCGCATGCCCCTACTAAGTCGTGCTCAAGCAAGTCTAAGGAATAAATAATATTCGCTGTTCTTTTATGTTTGAAAATCCGACCTAACCCCCCTGCAAAGGCTTTTAGAATGTTGGGAAGAAACATAATAAAAAGTCGAATTAGTTTTCCAATGCCACTCGCGCGACTCTGCGGGTTAGCAGCCTCCACAGCTGCGTTTGCAATATGCTGACTAAGATTAGGAGCGGGAGAGGGGGAGGCCTGTAAAATTGGTCGAGAGGCTACAGAATATTCTCGTCTTAAATTAATTGGAGCTGGTGTGACTGAGGCAGACCTCAGCGCCCCAGATATTAGTGAGATATTTGAGTGTTCTTCTGTTGCCGCAACTTCAGTAGTTTCGTTGATATCTTTAACAATTAGGCCTTTCTTTCGTGCCATCTGTTCAAAATCAGATTCGTGCTTTTTAGGCGCTTGAGCAGATTTCATAGACATCGAGCGCTGCGCTATAGCGGGAAGGTTTGACGCAACTTGATTCTTACTTTTTCTGGATTTTACTTTTTTTGTCGTGTCCATTACATCAACAGCAGTAATGGCTCGTGTCACATTGAATTCAGGTAGCAAAATAAGACCATCTGCTAAAGCGGGCATGTCGCCACCACCCTTACGATCTGACAATATGAGAGGATGATCCCAATAATCCGCTGCAAAAAAGTCCCAATCTAACCAGTTTCGATGAATATTCAGGATTTGATAGCTCGCGTGAACTTTATAGAGACCTTCGCAAGCCTTTTTAAAGTCTGGAACATTCTGTTCTGCAATTTCAGCAGCTGCAGTGATTACATCATCGGGTAAATCGTGGACTAATTGAGAAACCTGGAGCCAAGATCCTGATTTTAGATCTTGATCTAAAAGCGTCGGGTTAGTCACACGGGTTTGAGGATATTTGCGGCCAGGTTCCGCGATACTATCAAGGAGGCTGGCCTCATATTTCTCAATCAATGCGCTTCGTTCATCTTCTCTATTTAAAGTCGCTTCATAGTTATTGATGAGCGTTTCAGCCATTTCAAACTCTGCCCGACGGCCTTTAACGTTTAAGTCAATAAGGGCCTTTTTAAGCGTGTTTTCACTCGCTTTTCGTTCTGCATCATTTTCATGGCCGTCAATATTTTCAAGCTTCAACTGTGCATCGACGAAAGCGGACAACAACTTACGGTAAAGCAAATAAGCGTTTGTCTCCGTTATATTCCCGCTAGTGTCTGTTGTGAATAGAAGAGCGCGCGCCTTTGTGATAGGGTTACTATGCTGCTCATTCTGAGAATAAAATGTAGCCGATTGGATAACATTCTCATAAACTTCATGCGCGGGTTTTGAGGTGTTATATGCGCCCACACGATTTTCGAGAGGTAATATACGATCCAGTGTTCTTGTTACAAATTGGTCTCGTGCTGCATCATAATTCTGCCAGAAATCTAATTCGCCATTTGCAGTAGCCTCTGAAACTGAGGGTTTATCCTCCTCTATAGATTTTGCCCACCCAGAAAGAACATAGCGAGTAGTAGGGTCGATTGCGCCGACACCAGAGTAAAACTCTTCTTGCACAGATAGTCCAATACTGTTGACATTAAACTGTTCTGCCTTAGATGATGTTTCTTGGACCAAAGGGTAGAGGTTGTGTGAACCTGCTAAGGCCTTCGTTATTACGGCTTCAAGAACAGCAGGAGAGATTTGTAAAAGGCTCATGCCTACACCCAATCACTAGCATCCGGGTATTTATCAAAGTTCGGATTAGGGAATTTTGGTAAATATACACCTCTGAAAGCCACTATATGTGTCCCTAACATTGTCAGGGTTCCTGTGCTTTCATCAAATTTATAGAATTTATCTACTTCATCCTTTTTGTGCTCAGCACTTGCCTTGACACCAATACGCTTCCCAAAAACCTTAAAGCCGCCAACATTTACCGACCCTCCAGACGTTGAACTCTTTGTTATTTCTGAATCAATCTTCTTCATTGACGCAGACGTGATTTTGACGTTTCTGACAAGAATTACAGATGTTATATATGCGGGCAAAATTCCATTAGGCGGCATTTCTCCGTTAGAAAAATAGAAATCATCATCGCCTAAAGTCGCCAAACTTTCCCCTGTAGCGGGGTCAGTCATAGTTATCTTCCCACATTGAAATACAGCTGGGTCGAACCACCGACGGTTAATCAACCCTTGTGTAATTTCGAAAGAAATAGACAGAGACTCACCGCTTTCAGCAGCTTTCTCGCTTGATTTACTTTGACTATGATTTCCGCCAAACCCGTAGCCGCCTGGAAGATCAACGCCAATGCTTCCGCTAAATGACGTCGACTTAGAGCTAAAACTATTAGAATCGCTTTTGTTCTCTAGTGAAACTGCGGTCCATCCTTCTGCCTTCATAAGATTGGCAGGAGAGAGTGACGTGTAGTAAACTTTATCCGTCGCGTCAGCGATGACATTTACATCGAATGCGAGATTTTCCATACGCTCTTGAAGGGCATCGCGATATGCCACCATGCCGCCTTGCTCCATAGCGGCCAAAACGTTCTGAATTTTCATAACATAATCACGTTTACCAGCCGTTCGCCAGATTTTCATAAGGTGACGAAGCTTCTTTTTTTCATGCGCGATAATTTTGGCTTTGAGCCGCGCGTATTTTGGATTCTCTTCTATTTCAATCAGTTTTTGAACCATAGCCATTTCGGCAGTTTCAAATTTGTTTTTACAAAACAAAAAGTTTTCCATTAACTTTGTTGGGACGGGGGGTTCGCCGCCTTCAAGAAAGTCATCCTCAATGTCGTCGAGGCCGTTTAAGTCAATATCTCCGAAGTCATCTCCAAGGTCCCCTAGGAGGTCATCCTCTTCGTCATTCGTCGCCACATCTGAGTCTATATCTAAAACTTCATCTTCGACGTCAGGTGCATAAAGTTTTGCATGTAACTTATCAATTTTTTCTTGTTCTTCGGGCGTTCTTGGTCGGTCATAGACTTTGCAATCACGTAAGAGGGTTTCGTAGGCCTGAGAAACTGTCATCCCAGTGCTACGAAATTCATCGAAGTTAGTGAATACAGGGCCATCATTCGCCTGAGGTTCCGTCAGTAAGACATCTTGCGCAGTAGTTGAGGGGCTGAAGTCTAGAAGCTGTGAGAAAAAATATGCGCTTTGCTGCTTTTTTTGGAATGCGTCGGCACGTTCAGGTCCGGATGCTGGCATTTCTCCATCAAGGAAAAAGGTGTCATCTCTAGTTAAGGGTATGCTGGGGATAACATAATTAACTAGTTCGCCTTTACGTTTTCTGTTTGCTGGATTTACAAAATTCGCAATTGCGCCATAAATAGTATCCCGCAGATCTTCTAAGGTTACTTCCTCAAAATTTGACATATCAATCTCCCATTAAATTTGGTAAGATAGCTAATATAAAAACAATGGGGCCGCTGTGACGCTCGTCACGCTCCCTTGCAAAATTATTGAAAATTTAGTAGAGGTAAGCTCACGAAGGATTTTAAATACGGAAAGATTTTAGAACGTTTAAAGAACGGTTTATGCTTTAACGCTGTACTTAACCGACCAAATTTTGGAACCTTAATATAATAATTTTCAACGTTGTTTATACCAGTCGGCTTCACAATTTATTAGGTTACATAATGCAGATTATGTTCGGTAAGGCCTATTTAGCAAAAAGCTATTCTTCCAGACTCAGTTAACGGCAAGTGATTAACGCACTTGTCGCGCGCGCGGAAAAACATATAGTCACTGGATGCAAACAATCATCCATATCACCGATTTACATCACAGTGTACCAGGCACGGCTCTCGGCGAGGCATCTAAGGCTTTCGTAAGTTTGGCGGCGACGCAGTTACGCGATATGAAGCAGCGTGGTGAGTTAGGCTGGAACCCCATTCTGCTTTTTACTGGAGACATAGTGCAGATGGGTGGGGGAGCCGATGATACCGAATATAAAGGGTTTCACGACAGAGTTCTAAAACCACTCGTGCAAGCCCTTGACATAAAAATACAGGATGTCGTTATAGTCCCTGGAAATCATGAAATTGATACAAGGGCCTCCCATGCAGAACAATTTCTTACGCCAGAACAAAATCCCAAACCCACAGATATCCACGAGGATTTAAGACGCAAACTTTCTGGATTTTTCCATTTCGTCCAAAAGACCGGAATAAAATCCGTTACACGTGATGATCCAAGGCGGGTAGATATCGAAATAAATAATACGCATTTTAATATTCTGAACGGATTAGTCGGAATATACAGCGTAAAAACAGATTTTCATGAAGACATGGGGTCTGGGTTTTTCATACCAAGTGAGCTTGCCAATATGCTTACCGACATACCGCCGAAATCGGTTGTTTGTATGCATCATCCGCTGAATTGGTACACCCCAAAAACTAGGCTTGCGCTCAAAGCCGCTTTCGCAAATGCAAAGTGCCGTCTGATAACAGGACACGAGCATTCCTACGGAATTTCGGAAATTGACGAAGGTTCTCGTAAGTTCATCCACATCCAAGGTCCTGCTGCGGGCACCGCCCAAATGAATGTTGGTATGAATATCATTCATTTGTCTCCATCGGATTTCGCAGTGGGCGTTCGCAGAGTACAATACGAAGTTGGACAATCACACCTAAAAACAACCGAAATTCCAGACACCCAGATTTTCCCCACGACCGCCACTAAATACTTGACCACAAACACACGCATTTTGTTCGATGTTGCACGCACGGCTGATGTTTCCAGGAAATTAGCCGCTGAAATTCTCGATATTTTCAACCAGCATATGTCATGTAAAGTTGAAATTTCGTAACTCCACCGATTGCGCGTTTCGACGACAAGCAAGCAAGACCTCTCGGCATCTCACCCGACACATTTGGGAAAGGTGACAAAATCGCCATTCTCTCTGGGGCCGGTTTATCGGGTAAATCAACTTTTTGCGCATGGAAAGCATATCAAATCAACTTGGACGCTAATCTCAACCGTATTGCAGTCGTCATAGACAGTAGAGAACTAGGAGACAAAGACATTGATGATGTAGTTAATGGATATCTAAAGCGTGCCGACGCAGCGCACCACGAAATCGAGTTGTTGAGAAACAACGGTATGGTTACTGTATTTGTAGACAATCTAGACGCTGTGAATACCGAACTTACTGACAAATTGCAGACTTACATCTCGAAGACTATGGACAGAGTTGTGATAGCTCCATCTGGAGACACACATTACACGCCTTCAATGAAACCCACTTTTTTGCCCTCTTCAGTCGGTTATTACTTGATCCAGGAGGTTACACTTTCGAAAGCTCATGCTTTGGCAGTTAACGCGATTGGGGACCTTGAACACTCAACGCCGAACGAGATTGTTGCTAAATCATTCAAATCCACAAGTAATTTAGGAACGAACCGATCAATGTATTTTATGGCTCACCTAATTAGAACATTCGCGGAAACTAACAACGCCGCGGAGCCCTTAGACAGATATCTGTTACAAAAGAATATAATTGACCTCGAACTCACCCGTGCACACTACGAAGTTCGTCGATCGGAAATCTTTGATGATGCTGTTTACAATCAATTTCTGGGTCAGTTAGCGTATTTCTTATACGATAAAGGTATTTCTGTCTTTACTGAAGAAATGTTCTCTGAACTCGCTGATGCATATAGAAATGATATGGGGAAACTTCCGAAGCAATTTCCCCCTGCAGTCATATTAGAGGTCCTCTTGCGTTCGCATGTGCTAAGAAGGATTGGACTTGCTTCACTAAAGTGGAGAGTGTTTCCTGTAAATTTGGGTGACCTGCGCCCCAACTTCCTACCATTTTCTGGTAGAGTCATTTGATTGTTTTGGCCTCATGCGGCCCTCTGTTGCAAGTGTTGATTTTGGGCGTATTCACGCGGCGTAAGATTGCCCAATGATGAGTGTGGTCTGGTTACATTGTAATCCTCTCTCCAAAGGTTGATGTGATGGCGAGCTTCGGTAAGCGATGAGAACAATGTCTCATTTAGACATTCGTCCCTGAAGCTGCCGTTAAAACTTTCAACGAAACCGTTCTGTTGCGGTTTACCAGGCGCTATGTAGTGCCAACCAATCTTCGTTTCTTGGCACCATTTGAGAATAGCCATGCTCGTGAACTCCGTTCCCACAAAGCTAGGGGCACATCAAACTTCAATTTACGCCCGTCCCCGCTTTCATCCAGATATAATATGAACCGCCCCGAGTTTGCCGGAGACTTCTAATGTATAGTAACAGGAGTCATTATGAGCAATTCGAGGAACAGATTTT
>CALLBD010000085.1 GCA_938001915.1 uncultured Caulobacterales bacterium
TGTGCAGCCTTTTGTAAGGCAAGAAGTGAGGCAAATCGCGCGAGTTACCGTGTGGAAAGTACAGGGAAGAGGGATTTTCCGAGACTTTTCAGAGGCTTACGCAACTTGCTATGATAGGAAAATGGTGCCCCCACACGGCACGACGCGGTATGGAATAAGTCAGATAAAACAATAACTTACATTTGTCAAATTTGATTTTGTGGCACGTGTGCCGATGAGTTTGTGGCACATGGACCCAAATTCCCTAAAACTTGCATTAACGTGACAGACCCTAGATTTGGCTGTGAGCAGAGAGCAGTTTTTGAGCGTTCCTGACTGACCTGAATTTCTGCGATTTTCGTTCTCTTCGCCTGATGGGGACATGTGAAGATTCGGCGCGGTTGTTCTTCCGACCACCAACATCTTGCAAGTTTTTTAGATCTAGAAGCTTGATTGCTGCTCTGTATGATCCAAGCCTATCGGTCACAATTCGAGTGGGTTTGATGCCTTGGTTTTTCAGTAGTTTTCGCAGCAGGCGCAGAGCGCTTTGGTATTATGTCTCCTTTGCACAACTAAATCTAATACGGTGCCTTAGTCATCGACCGCTCGCAAGAGATAGACCATCTTCCCGTTAATCTTAGCGTATATTTCATCCAGATGCCAAACAGGTGAGGGGCTTACGGATCGAGACTTTATCCGCTTGGCATAAGTGAATCCAAACTTATCAACCCATCTTCGGATCGTTTCATATGAAACATCAATACCGCGCTCGATCAGAAGCTCTTCGATGTATCTGAAGCTCAGATTAAACTGAAAATACATTCAAACGGCACGGCGCATAACGTCTGAATGGAAGCGGTGACGGGCGTAAATAGATGTTTTCATCCCTATGTCTTAGCCGAATGTCTGAAAACTGGCATTAAAGTGACAAAGCCTAGAAAACTAGGGACACATCAGTTAATCCAAAAAAACTTGATTGAAAAAAGAACGATACCTCTGATAAGTTACATCATGGAAACGGCTTTATAATCATGTTTTCGTCTAATGTTTTTCTTAGGGCCGGCTAATGAGCCTCCCCCACTCGTAATAAGTTTCAAAGCAAGGCCCGTTGAATGACAAGACCTTATTTAATTTGCGCAATTGGCGATATCCACGGCCTATATGAGCAGCTTATAGAATTACATGAACTAATTTTTGAAAGACGCAGAATAGATTATCCAAATCATGAGTTCATTCTCGTGCATGTCGGTGACTTTATTGACCGGGGCCCAAGGAGTTTTGAAGTAATTGAAGAAATGATCCACCTAGAACAAGACGCCGACTTTCAAATTATAAATCTTCGAGGCAATCACGAACAGCAATTTGTTGATGTCTATAATCTTGAAAGTGAATATGCCCATCTCCTTGATACGTGGCTCTGCTGGGGTGGATCTGAAACAGTTAGAAGTTACGAAACCGCTGGCAAAACGCTACCTTACCAACGTCATGTGGAATGGATTAATTCTTTGCCATTAGCTTGGAAGCATTCACCCTCCAAGACGATCTTCGTACACGCAGGAATAGACCCCGAAACATATCCAAACATTGACCCTGACGTAGTCCTTTGGACTCGATCTGCCAAATTTATGAATGTGGCAGACTGGAACAATCCTGCCCTCGACGGCTGGACGGTAGTCCATGGTCATACGCCGACTAGGTCAAAACAATATGAGTTTGTCACAACGGAACATAACAGTCGTATCAATATAGATACAGGCGCTGTTTACGCTGGATCTCTGACGGCCGTTCTTCTTTGTGAGGATAGAGCGCCTGAGTTCATATCAGTCATATCGAATAATCCGTCTTGGCAAAGGCCTTAAGACTCCGATATTGATACCCCGGACAGGCCTTGTTTTTTCCAGACCTTATTGCTAGCCAACTTAAAACTCTTATTATTACTTCGTCCTGAGTTTGAAAATATTTTCCATGACCCAGCATAAAATGAATACCACACCAGCAGAGACTAGGATTTCTTTTATAGGTACACCGTCCCAAAAAACTGTCAAAAACAATGATAAGCTAGCGATAATCCAAATTGTCCAACGTATAGTCGGGAGCCATTCCGGAATGTCTTGCTTGAGGATCCTCTTTGGCTTTAAAAGGCGCAAGTAACGATATTCCACGCCAATAACACGACCGGGATATTCCGGAAATAAGCCTGCTACTGGAAGTTCATTAAGCCAATTAAATGCCGTTTCTGCTCTACCTGGTTCCAAATCCGCAAAACTAATAATTCCCTGCTGACCTGATTTTAGAGGCATTCCGAAACGTTTAATGTCATGCGTGATTTCAATTTTTTTAAGCCACAAATCAGCTAATCTAGCGTCTTCACTACTCGTTATTTCACCCTTAAATTTTCCTAACCTATCCGCATAGATATCAAACCTTTCAAATCGTTCTTTAGCTTTTACACTATCATGGATACTGGGCAAGTCCTGCTTAATATAGGCCTCGCGGCGCTCAATAAGACTATCATAATTTTTGTATAATAATTTTTTTGAGTAACATAATCCTTTAGGAAGTTTAAAGGTATTCATAGGTGGCAAGTATGAATAGCCAACAGAGTCGAAAACGTAATGCACCTGCTTTTCATTAGTAAAAATCAAACACCCATTCGCCGCCTTGTGAAATTCTATAAACTCGAAGGGAATTTTTGTTTTTCCAGTTTTAACATCTATAGCGCCCCATACCTTCCCATAATCAAAACTTGCAGATGAACCGACAAGCAACAAACCTACATCATTGCCGGTTAAACTCGAACGAACCTCCGTAAACACGGGGGGTTCTAAGAAATATGTATCGGCATAAGTTCTTGTAGATTTTAATACTACTCGCCACCTTCCAACGGGACGTTCGTCAAAAAATCCTGTATTGACGGCAAACCCCCACTTACTCACTTTAATAGCGCTTAGCGCCGGACCTGTCGGGTTGATACCATCTTCGGATATGAACCAAGGTCCTTTCATTGTGTTTCCGTTACGAGCGATTATAAAAAGCATATGATTAGGCTCATCAATCAGCCTTAAAGCTTTCTCATATCTGCCAGAGCTTGGAACAAGCGAATAGCCAGAGCGGGTAAGTCTAATTAGGCCCTTTTTTGCATAATCAAGACCATACGTGTGCGTTGCAGTTATGAGGGGCTTGTCTTCTTTCCTCTCAAAACGCTTATCAGAAAAAACCCATGACGCATTTGCCTCTTGCAAGCTTCTCGGCATGTTATCTTGGTCATCTTTCCTTAACCCCTCAAATAGTGCTGGGGCATCAATGACTTTATGAAGCGCCTTTAGCCACAGAAAATCATCCGGTCCCACAAACCCTTCACCAATTGTAAAGCCCTGCATCATTCCATTCGAATGGGTAACGGCAAACCTGTTTGGCGGAATAAAATCGAGGTCTCCTGCATTATAAGCTATGAAATCACTTCGATTAGTAATTGGTAATTCAAACCAATCATCACTTTCCTTATCCAAAAAGAGATTATCGGGATTATTAGCAAAATAATGAAGCTTACCATGAATAATTGGATATGGTTTACCACCAATCCAAACCCAGTTTTCTGCGCGACTAATATCGTGATAGCGTAATTGCCTGAATCTCGCGAGCAAACCAAAGAGTAGTTTTGGTTCAGTTCCCAGAGCGGCGCCGCCATGAAATGGGTGATCCGCGACATCATATTCCATCAAAAGCTCATCAAGCGTTATAGCCCTCACCGAAATTGGAATATTTGGAAACACGAATGGAGATTCAGAGATTTCCGGAGGTTCAATTAGAAGTGTTTTTAGGGGCGTAATCTCATAATCTGATAAAGCTACATAACTGGAAAAACCATCAGAGACTAATCGTAGTGATTCAATTAGCTCATTTTTTAATATAGCCTTACGTTCGTCATCAGGAAGATTATATAACTTCTTTAAAACTTCTATTTTTTTAGAAAATTCATTCATATTCAAAAATTCTTACTGATATCATACGATCCGCAGTTATACTGGTTCTAACAAACGCGAGGACCAAGAGGTTGCTGCGCAAGCTTTACATTCAGTTGAAAACTGTATGATTTATTTAAATACTCAAATGCATCAAAACATTGTTTCCGAACCTGAGCCTAAAGCACTTATTTCATCAGCTATGGCTTGAGCGCGTTTACTTGCCTCTGCTTTACGTTTTTGTTCTTCTATTCGCGCAGCTATTCTAGTCTCAGCTTTTTTTAATTTCAGTTCAAGCGTTGGCCATACTACTAGAACCGGCCCCATGTTCCAAGGCGTGTTGAATAAGGAAACGAGCTTCTTTTACATTATCATTTTTTTCTCGTCTTTAGCTTGCTGAAATGACAAAGCGTCTTCGCTTGCTTCCATTGCCTCAACTTGAGCCAAATAATCTTGAGTGCGGGATTGCTTCGAAACAGGCGCCTCGGCCTGACATGAACTTAGCAAAATCACAGCTAATTAGTGCTGATACCAATATTTGGCTATAATTGAATGACCCCCTGTCTCCTTTATTCGGAGGTTGAGCGATACAGAGATTGATTGCGAAGTCATAAGGCGACTTAGTCACAAAGGTATATAATTGAAGCTAGGTGGCGATATCCAAAGTTAAGAGGTACTAGGTCTGAGGTCACACGTTGTTCTATTCCATCCCCCCCCCCCAAAGTGTTTTCAAATCTCCCTTCGATTACCTTTAGGATACGTTCCGCACGTTCGGCGTTTTCAGCTCCTTCTTCACCTTCGCCGGTTAATCTAACTGTGAAGTTTCTGCACTCTTCTAAATCAGCTACGACTTTAGTAAGCTTTTCTATCTCAACTTCATTGTCAGAAAGTAGATGATGGGTCACGTTTGTTATGCGGGCTTCCTTAGGCAATGTTGAGTAATACTCTAAATAATTATTTGATGGCGCATATCCTGAGGCATTTGCTGCTTCAGCCCAGACTATAGCTTGCTTTAAGTTTCCGCGATTGTAGTGAACTATGCTTAAGTTGTTTTTGAAAACACCGTACCTTGTTTGGGCAAGTTTTTCTTTCCAGTAAGACTCTTCCATTTGAGCAGCATTATCATCATCAAGTTCTTCGGCTTCTTCAATCATCAATATTTGCGCAAACGGGTTGCCGTTTTCTGCAAGCGTTCTCAATTTTTCTTCCTCAAAAGAAATACCTCTATACCCTTCAAAGTCTATATTTTGAGCAAATAAACCCAATAGAATATCAGCAGACACTTTGCTTTTCGCTGACAATTGAAGAAACTCAATCGCCTCTTCATCTGTAATTAGACCTTCTTCAAGATTGCCTATCAGCTGCAAAAATGATGCTATAAACTGCGCCATTTCATCTTCAGATTTAGCATCTTCAATCATTTTTTTAACGACTTGTGGGTCTGACAACTCGGGCTGTTCTAACGCGCTGCAGACACCATCATAATCTTCAAAGTAAGCAGCATCGCATGCAAACTTTGTTACTGCCCATTCCTCAGCATCAAGATAAAATTGTGCTTGAGGGTCTACTCCACAAGCAGATAGCATTATGGTGGCTAAAAGACCTGACCACATTTTGTGTAATTGATTCATTTAAAATTCTCTCTGAAAGTAAACGTTTAACCTTCTTCAACATAGTTTCACGGCAGCTGCTTGTCGAGATCTGATAGTTTGGTGTCTCGGATATCGGCCAGAGCATATGTAAACCGGCTTTGTCACTTTAATGCCAGTTTTCAGACATTCGGCTAAGACATAGGGATGAAAACATCTATTTACGCCCGTCACCGCTTCCATTCAGACGTTATGCGCCGTGCCGTTTGAATGTATTTTC
>CALLBD010000086.1 GCA_938001915.1 uncultured Caulobacterales bacterium
GTGTCCGCTCTGACAGCAGGGCCAAAAGCAGGCCAAGCTGTCGTCCTCGGTGATATAAACTTCAGGACCTCAAAAAGCTTCAACATCTGGACCATCATCATCGCCATTATACTCATCGGATTATATGCAGTCTTCTGGTAAGCTGGCTTAATCCAAGAAATGTTTTATGCGTCGTGGGTATGCCTGATTTTTCTCGGATCTAGGCCGTCATAAAACTGTCAACAAACTGATATCTTCTTGTCATCATAGTTTGTCATTTGCCCAAGCAAAGGGCGAGGTCTGGAATCATTGATCTTTGCGCCTTGCGTGCAAATATGAGGTAACGGTGGCGTTTCTTACGGCGGCAATCAAAAGGCTAAGCCCGTTTGCGACGGTGAAGGGCTCCGTAGGCGGAATCTTGGACCTTGTTCAGGATGACTTTCTAGCGGAATCATGCTTCGTTGACACAGAGGGAACCCGAGTTGGCGTAAATGCGTGGATAACCAGACATCCCGCCTTGACTCATATTACTGCAATGTTGACATGGAAACTCGCTCTGCCAAAGGCGGAAAAGTCTCTTTCGTTAGCTTTCATTTGATTTTTAGACGTTCAATGGAGAAAAATACAATGTTTAAGAGAATTTTACTTAGTGGTGTCGTTGCATGTGGCCTGGCGTCCTGTGGAAATGGCGGCGGCACATCTTCAGACACCATTACAGCGACTGATACTGCGTCAAGCGCGACGTCGGGGCGTGATCAGATAAAGATTGTTGGCTCATCGACGGTTTATCCTTTTGCGACGACTGTGGCCGAGAACTTCGGACGCAGCACATCATTCAAGACCCCAATTGTAGAATCAACGGGCTCCGGCGGCGGGCTAAAGCTTTTCTGCTCCGGTTTGGGTGATAATTATCCCGACATTACAAATGCATCTCGCCGTATCAAAAGCTCCGAAGTTGAGCGTTGTGCCGAAAACGGCATCAATGACATCGTCGAAGTGAAGGTGGGGTATGACGGAATTGTTGTTGCCAACTCAACAAAATCTGACCGTATGGAATTGACTTTGCGTGAATTATATCTGGCTCTTGCGAAAGATGTGCCGGACGGAAAAGGTGGACTAAAGCCAAATGATTATGTGAACTGGAGCGACATTAACCCTGCGCTGAAAGATACAAAAATTGAAATTATGGGGCCGCCTCCGACGTCCGGAACACGCGATGCCTTTGTCGAACTGGCGATGGAAGGCGGATGTCAGACCTTTGATTGGATCAAAGCGCTCAAGAAGACGGATAAGAATAAATATAAGGCGGTTTGCCATGCGTTCCGCGAAGATGATGGTTTCATCGAGGCGGGTGAGAATGATAATTTAATTGTCCGTAAACTTAACGCAAATCCAAATGCCCTCGGTATTTTTGGATTTGGTTTCTTAGATCAAAATGGTGACAGTGTTCAGGGCAGTATCGTTAATGGCACGCCGCCAACTTTCGAAAATATCGCAGATGGATCCTATCCCGTTTCCCGCTCGCTTTATTTTTACGTAAAGAAAGATATGGTAGGAAAAGTGCCTGGTATTACGGAATATTTGACGGAATTCACCAGCGTGCGCGCCAGCGGCGAAGATGGTTATCTATCCGAAAAAGGCTTGATCCCAATGAATGTCGCAGAGCACGCCCAATGGCAGTCCAGCGTGTTGGCGCTTGATACGCTCACCCTCAATTAATGCCAAGCTCGCGCGACTTTACATTGCGGAGGTCAAACCGCCGCAATCAAATTAAGGAATATGTGATTCAGGCCGTCCTGATAGCCTGTTCCTTTGTGGCGATTTTCACAACAATCGGTATTGTTGCGTCCTTGGCTTTTGAGGCATTTAATTTTTTCAAAAAAATACCTCTGACCGAGTTTCTATTTGGGCTGGAATGGAGCCCGCAGACAGCTTTGCGGTCAGACCAAGTTGGGGCCAGCGGCAAGTTTGGTGTTTTGCCGCTCCTGTCTGGTACGCTGCTAATTAGTTTTATTGCGATGTGTGTGGCGACTCCCTTGGGAATTCTATCCGCTGTTTACCTCGCGGAATTCGCGAAACCCAAAACGCGAAATTTGATAAAGCCCATGCTAGAGCTTTTGGCGGGTATCCCAACTGTTGTTTACGGGTTTTTCGCAGCATTAGTTGTCGCGCCAATTATTCGCGGCATGGGCTCTGGGGCTGGATTTCAAATCTCATCCGAGAGCGCTCTTGCGGCGGGTCTCGTCATGGGAATTATGCTTGTCCCCTTTATTTCATCGCTATCTGATGACGTCATAAACGCGGTCCCACAAGCTTTGCGTGATGCCTCTTACGGAATGGGTGCAACAGAAACAGAAACCATTACGAAAGTCGTTTTACCTGCGGCGACACCGGGCATTATTGGAAGTCTACTTCTGGCGATATCGCGGGCAATTGGCGAAACTATGATTGTTGTGATGGCGGCAGGTCTTGCGGCAAATCTGACGGCTAACCCCTTTGAGGCCGTAACAACAATGACCGTGCAAATCGTGACCTTGCTGACAGGGGACCAAGAGTTTGATAGTGCCAAGACATTAGCCGCCTTTGCGATTGCACTCTTTCTTTTAGTTTTGACTTTGGGTCTCAATATTATCGCCCTAAGAATTGTTGATAAATACAAGCAAAAATATGCCTGATTATCTCCTGACAACATCACCGCAAATGGCGAAACGCCATAAGCGGCACACACGTTTTCAATGGTATGGACGGATCGCAATTGCGGTCTCAATTTCGTTTATGTTGCTTATGTTTGTCGCGATTTTTACCCGCGGGGCAGGGGCGTTCCAAAAGACTATGATTGGCGTCGATGTCGAATTTGCGGAAAGCGTCATCGATCCTCAGGGAACGCGAGCTGAAATGACCCTCAAGCAGGGGAACTATAAGCCCTTGATCTTAGCAGGCCTGCAAGAGGTTATCCCCGGCGCGACCGACCGGAGGGCAAGGAATGACCTTTATAAGCTTGTCAGCGGCGGTGCGGCTTTCGACCTCGGTGAGCGTGTTGCTGCCAAGCCTAATATGATTGGCACCACACAGCGCGTCTGGATTGCGGCGTCATCAGAGGTTGACCTTTATATCAAAGGAAAGATTGACGGGGACTCCGACGAAGCGGTTCGCAGATTGAAGGACCAAGATATTGCTTGGATAAATCAATTGAAGAATGAAGGGCGAGTGAAGAAAAAATTCAACCGCGTGTTTTTCACAAGCGGCGATTCACGCGCACCAGAAATGGCGGGAATTTTGAGCGCAGCTTTGGGATCGTTCTTCAGCCTTTTGGTTTGCTTTCTGATTGCATTTCCGTTGGGTATCTTGACCGCTGTTTACCTAGAAGAATATGCCAGAAAAACGCGGCTCACGAATTTGATTGAGGTGAATATCAACAACCTCGCGGCTGTTCCATCAATCGTGTTTGGTCTCTTAGGGCTTGCAGTATTCTTGAACTTTTTCAATCTTCCACGTTCGACCCCCCTTGTTGGCGGGATGGTTTTGGCCCTCATGACCCTGCCCACGATTATCATTGCATCGCGCTCTATCCTTCGCTCTATCCCTCAAAGCACGCGGGATGCCGCGATGGGATTAGGCGCGAGTAAAACGCAAACGACCTTCCATCATGTCGTGCCGCTGGCCATGCCGGGGATGCTTACGGGTACCATTTTGGGCATGGCGCGCGCGCTTGGCGAAACCGCGCCCTTGCTCATGATCGGTATGGTCGCCTTTATTGTTGATGTGCCGAAGGGCATAACTGACGTGGCCACCTCTTTACCCGTCCAAATCTTTCTTTGGGCGGATAGTCCCGAAAAAGGCTTTGTTGAACTTACGTCAGCGGCGATTATGGTGCTGCTGGTTTTCCTCGTATTGATGAATTTATTTGCTGTATACCTGCGCAGACGTCTAGAACGCCGCTGGTAATGGAAAAGACTATGACAAATGATACCGCAGCACAAAGCGAGGCTTTGGCGCCTATCATGACGGCGCGCGGCGTCGATGTGTTTTACGGAAAGAAACAGGCGATTAAGAAAGTCAGCCTGGATATTCCTGAAAATCAGATTACGGCTTTGATTGGCCCGTCGGGGTGCGGAAAATCAACATTTTTGAGGTGTTTCAACCGAATGAATGATACAATTGAGTCTTGTCGTGTCACGGGAGATATTCAATTTGCAGGTCAAGATATCTACGATCAGAAAGTTGATGTCGTCGCGCTACGGTCTCGTATTGGCATGGTTTTTCAAAAGGCAAATCCGTTTCCGAAATCTATCTTTGATAACGTTGCCTATGGCCCTCGGATTCACAGCCTATCGGAATCGAAGGAACATCTAGAAGATATCGTTATCACATCCTTGCGCCGCGCTGGGCTCTATGACGAGGTCTCTGATCGGTTAAATGAACCCGGGACCAGCCTGTCTGGGGGTCAGCAGCAACGTCTTTGCATCGCGAGGGCCATTGCCGTTGATCCACAAATTATTTTGATGGATGAGCCTTGTTCTGCCCTCGATCCTATCGCGACGGCCATCATTGAGAATCTAATGGATTCCATGAAAGAAAAATACACAATCGTGATTGTGACCCATTCCATGCAGCAGGCGGCGCGCGTGTCTCAACAGACAGCGTTCTTCCATTTAGGCGAGCTCGTCGAGAGTGGTGATACTGAGACAATATTTACGAACCCTGCTCAAGAACGCACCCAAAATTATATTTCTGGCCGAATTGGATAAATCCATGAACGATGATCATATTGTTTCCTCCTTCGACGAAGATATGACCCGACTGGAAACGATGTTTCTCGAAATGGGAGAGATTGTCACGGAACAGCTTAAATCTGCGACTCGGGCCTTGCGGAAAGAGGATCGGGTGCTCGCAAAGCAAGTGGTTAAAGGCGACAAACAGCTCAACAAAATGGAAGCGGAGTTGAACGATCTCGCTATAAAGATTCTGGCGCTGAGGCAGCCTTTCGCTGGCGATCTTAGAAAGGTCGTGACAACGTTGAAAAGCGCTGGACATTTGGAGCGTATTGGTGATTTGACGCGGAATATGGCGCAACGCACAAATACAATTACAAAGGCCTCCGCGGATACAGGCCCGATTGAGACTTTAATTCGTATGAGTGATATCGTTCAAGATATGATAATCACTATAATGCGGGCCTATAAAAATCGAGACACGGACCTTGCCATGAAGGTGCGGGCTCGAGATGAGAGCGTTGATACATCACATAACGCGCTTTTTCGCGAAATGTTGACCTATATGATGGAGGATCTCCGAAATATATCAGGGTGTATGCATGTGATGTTTATGGCAAAAAATATCGAACGTATGGGCGATAATGTCGCCGATATTGCGAAAGAAATCATCTATATGAATACAGGTGATTGGCCCGAAGACAAACGCATTAAGAGCGATAAAACTAGTCGAATGATAATGGACCCGGACGCCTTATAAATATGACTATAGCCCTGTTTTAATTTTTTCATTTAGTGTTTGTGAGTGTAATTTGCTGAAATGAACACGCCAGAACCAACCCAACAGAACGATTTGACGCTCATGTCGCAGATTTCAGTCGGCGATAAGCTCGCCATGAAAGATGTGTATGAGCGCCACGCGCCTCACTTAGAGAGTTTTGTCAAAAACTGGTTGTATGACCCAAGTCAAGCCGCCGATTTAGTCCATGAAACGATGTTAGAGGTCTGGCGGAATGCCGGCAAATTTGAGGGTCGATCCTCTCTGAAATCTTGGATTTTTTCAATCGCCCGCAATAAGTCTATAGACTCAAATCGTCGAAATTCTCGTGTGACCTATACTGATGAAGTCCCAGATTTCGTCGAAGATACTATCACGCAAGAAGAGCACATGTTGGGTGTGCAGAACGCCAAATATCTCAAAGCGGCGATGGCGGATTTATCAGAAAGCCATAGGCGGGTCCTACATTTGGCCTTTTTTGATGATATGAAGTATGAAGATATCGCGCTGATTGAAAGCTGCCCCGTTGGTACGGTTAAAACCCGGATAATGCATGCTAAGAAGGCGCTGCTTTATCTGGTCAAAAAACACAAAGATTTTGAACCTTTTTGAACAGCTGTGCGACATAAGGCTGAACACCCGTCCGTATAGGCAGGCTTGAGTAGGAATATGACAAAAGAAAATCGAGATAAATTGGACATAGCCGCCTATATCCGCGGGGACATATCTGCCGAAGATGAAGCGGTTTTTGAGGCTTTGATCCGTGAAGATACTGACTTCGCGGCGGAGGTGGCATTTCAAAAGACTTTGCGCGAGACTTTGAGATCTGACGCCCCGCCAAAACAAGATACAGCCTTTGGCTGGGCGCGTTTGTCAAAAGCCATTGATGAGGAGACACCCTCCTCGGCTCTCCCTGTCCCAGCCAATGACAGAGGGCCTCGTGTGAAGGTTTGGCGATATGCCGCCATAGCCTTGGCTTGCGTCGTTTTTGGACAGGCCTATGTCATAGGGTCAACGCATTCGGACGATAAGACTGACAAATATTTCATGGCGGGCAATATCGAGGTTCAATCGAGTACTATTTTGAAGCCAGCTAACTCGGCCAGACTAAGTTCAATCACGGAATTTTTATCTGAAAATAATGCAATGATTACAATGGGTCCCGATGAGGACGGCCAATATGAAATTTCATTTCAATCCTTGGAGGCTTGCGAAATTACCTTGAAGGACCTAGGGAAGGCAGGGCGTAATTTCGAAATGACGACAGGCTGTGAAGAAAAATAAACTTAGTCTTTTTGCGGTTTTTTCCTCGCTATATTTTTTCCCCATTTTCCCCGCGTTTGGTCAGAGTGAGTATGTCAGTCATAACGATAGATTTATCGAAGACATTGACGTAAATTTTTTTTCTGACGCGCGCGTTCGCTACCAATCCATCTCTCAAGGTAATCTGGAGAACCCAGCTGAAGCTTTGACGTTTAGAGTGAAAGCTGGGTTGGAGTTCAACATTTCCGATTGGGTTTCCGCACTGGTTGAACTCGAAGGCGGAGATGCACTTATTGACGACTTTAATGATACCGTGAATGGCCGGCTTGATGTCCCAATTATCCCCGATAGAGGTCATTTAGAACTTAACCGTTTGCAGATCCAATCTGAAATCAAAGGTCTTCGTCTTACGTTGGGGCGTCAAAATTTTGCTTTGGATAATTGGCGATTTTTGGGAAATTGGCAGTTCCGACAAAATGATCAGACCTATGATGCGGCGCGGGTAGAAACGGGCCTGTGGGGTGGGCGGCTCAATATTGGATATATTGACAAGGTTCATCGCCACTTCGGCGATGACAGTGTGTTCGGTGAATTTTCCGGAAGCTCTTATATCTTTAATTATGTCAAGCCCGCTCTCGCGGGCCAATTTTCTATTTTTCACTATGCGCTAGATTTGGAAACGGGCACTGATTTATTTCCAAATACGTCATTCTCGTCGGTCACAAGCGGCGCAAGATGGCACGGTCGCAGACATTGGGGCGACTATGGATTTAATTGGGACTTATCTGTTGCAAGACAGTCAGACTTTGCAAACAACCCCAACCAATTTGAAGCCTATTATAGAGACGTTGGCGTAGGCCTTGAATATAAAAATCTTGAGATAAATCTAGGCATTGAAATTCTGGGTAGCGACAATGGTGTGGCCGTCCAAACCCCACTTGGAACGCTACATGAATTTCAGGGGGTGACGGATAGGTTTTTCCTCACGCCGCCACAAGGTCTAAGAGATTATGGCCTCGATATTGATTGGGACTTGGGACGTCTGGGGGTGGTTGAACGAGTGAAGTTCAATACGGGATTTCATCAATTTACATCTGACCAATCCGTTAGGGATTATGGCTATGAGTTTAATCTTGGAATTTCAGGAAGGGTAAAGAATACGACCTTACTCTTGGAGTATGGGACATATAAAACGCAGGCTATAGGAACGGATCAAGGCTTATTTACCAATGATGCGCAGGCTTTAATTTTGTCCGCCAATTACAGTTTTGATTGAACCTATTTGACGTCTCAACCGACTTAAAAGTTGGAAGGTATGAATATGACTATGACTTTAAAGCGCCTACTCATTTTGAGCATCGTCTCGCTGGGCGCGTGCCAAACCGTTGCGCCCGTGAATGACTCGGCTTCTGAGACCCAAGCACAAAATAACGTGCTCGTAAATTCAACCGAAGTGTTTGCTGTCGTCAATGCTCAAGTTAATGCTGTCGACCTTGAGCATAAGGCTGCGGAGTGGGGATATACCTTAAAATCGAAGGAAAAGTTGGACGGTCTAGACATGTATGTCATGACGTTCCACTGCCCTCCAGGAATTAACCCATATGATGCCGTCGTAGAATTAGAACGCCTGCAGCCAAATTCAACAGTAAGCGTGAACCATAAATATAGCCTACAATTGGAGACGTTTGAGCAGAACCTCTCATCATCAGATTATGCCGACACGTTGATTAAATGGCCGAAGTCAGGGTGCCCAGCACGGCTACCTATCGGGATTATAGATGGCGGCGTATCGGATCAATTTTTAAAAAAATATGCAGACCGAATTACCTTTAAGTCCTTTATAAAAGGAACGCCGTCACCAGCGGCCGTTGAACACGGGAATGCAATTGCGTCGATATTAGTTGACCCTAACCGCCTCAGCCAAGGCGAATACTATATTGCGTCCGTAGTTGCAGAGGGTAAAAATGGTGAGCAATATTCTGGCGTTTATCCAATGTTGAAGGCGTTGAATTGGATGGTGGAAAATGACGTAAAGCTTGTAAATGTCAGCCTCGCGGGCCCAAAGAACAGGACGCTACAAAAGGCCATTGAGCGCGCTTCTGACAGAGGCATGATTGTTGTCGCGGCTGTTGGTAACAATGGAGAAAACGCTGTGCCTCAATATCCAGCGGCTTTTGAAAATGTCATTGCCGCAACCGCCGTCAATAATGACGGAGAAATATATCCCTCTGCGGTTCGAGGGGAGCATGTAGATTTTGCCGCGCCTGGCGTGAGGGTCCACATCCCAGGGCAGGGCGGCGGGCGGTATGTCTCTGGTACATCCATTGCCGCACCATTTGTCACGGCAACCATCGCATCTCATGCACAGAATGACGGCGCATGGTCGGTCGCAGATGTAAAAAGCTATTTGTCACAATCGTCAAAAGATTTGGGCCCAAATGGGGTGGATCCAATCTATGGCCATGGGCTTATTTCCGCCAAAGAAAATTGCTCTTTTTAGAATTCAGACCTTAATGGGCTACTTCAAAGCGAAGCAAATTTATAGGAGATTCCTAGCCGTGGTCAGGACTAGAGAATACCTCATGCCCCTCTTTGCGCAGCCTGATAAATAACGCTAGAGTTAGGGCTGTCAAACCAAGCGCCGCAATGAATAGGCCATGTCCCATGCCAGGAACATTAATACCTAACCAAGGAGAAAGATGAAATCCAATCGCGCCCGCAAGAATGCCTAACCCGCCAATTGTGCCCAGAAGCCGCACACGCGGTATGAGAATAAGTACGGCAGTGACAATTTCAGCGACACCCGTAAGAATTCTTATGACGGGCTCAAAAAGTGAGATACCAGATCTCTCCGCGATTATTGAGAAAATAGGGTTAGATGCGCCAAACTTTTGTACGCCAAAAAATAAAAAGCCAGCTGCGACAATGATTGACAGGATTAATGTTAACTTCTTCATATCTCGTTTCCTTCAGGGCTGGTCTTTTTAAGTCAATTTAAACCCGCAATTGAGTTTTGTCCTTCACGGTAGACCGTGCACTGACACCCTCAGCGAAGAAAATCCCTTCGTCAAGGGTGTGAGGAGCCTTCGTGAAACGATCAAGAAACGGTACTTTTGAGCCTGACGGCACAATAATCAAAGATATTTTAGCGATTAGAATGGGCTCTCACAAACCATGTCAATTTTTCAGTCTCGCGTAAAACTTCAATGAATAAATCTCCTGCGGCACTGTCTCCTAAGTCTTCTGCTTCTTTTGCCGCAGGTCTTATCTGATTTGAAAAATCAACCATGCCTATCGTTAGGGCTTCTATGTGATCCTCTTGAGCAGATATATTAAGCGGATAAGATTTTAGTATAGAGGAGGTCGCGACCACTTCACTGGTTCCGTAAGCTTGACCGTCCAAAATTACGATGCGCTCTGCTATCATATCGGCGAAACCCATAAATTCCCCGTGAATTTTATCAAACAGCTCATGCAAAGCTATGAAATTTGACCCTTTTACGTTCCAATGCGCTTGCTTGGCTTGCCCGGCAATATCAAGAGCGGAGACAAGGCAATTTTGCAAAAGACTAATTAGATTTTTCTGTGCAGTGTCAGATTGGGGTAGGGCTACTAGCTTCATTATAAGTCTCTTCGCTGTTATCACGCCCAACACGTAAACGGAACGAATGCATGGGACGCGTTTCGGTGCTCAAGAAATATTCTTGAGCATAACCAAGTTACGTTTCGAGGCCTGATTAGTTCCAAAAAAGCAAATAAAGGGATTTAGAGAAATGACGGCATTTTTCATTATATAAAAGGGATTTACTGTGACTTACCTGGGGTAAAATAAAGGCTTAGACTATGTCCTGACTGAGCGGTTTTTCGTTCTAAACGCCCTCCCAATTGTCTCGCGAACCCCCGCATCAATTTGCTACCTGTTCCCAACGAGACGTCTGCTTCGCTAAATCCGTCCCCGCTATCTGAAACAGATACGCAGACCTCGCCATTAGTTTCTGTAATCGCGACATCGATTGCTCCGCCTTCAGCAACACCATGTTTCGCAGCATTCACAATAGCTTCCACAATAAATAGAGCGACAGGGATGGCGGTATCTGCTTCGTATGATGAACAATTCGACTCAACCGATATTTTGATATTATTCTGATGACATCCCAAAGCCGTACCGAGCTCCTGTGCTAAGCGCCGGATAAAAATGAGCATATCTACATATCTTAAGTCTGCGCTCTCATAAAGCCCTCGATGAACCAAAGATATTGCATTGATCCGGTTTCGTGTCTCCCTAACAGCCGCTAAGCCTTTTGGGTCAGTGAGCTTTCGTTCCTGCATATTTAATAGAGAAATTATAATCTGTAGATTGTTTTTGACCCTATGGTGAATTTCTCGCAATAAAATTTCTTTTTCGTCCAAGGAGTCAACCAGAGCCGCCTCTCGCGTCGTGATTTCATCCGCCATTTTATCAAAAGTACTGCCGAGGCTTTCAATAGATTGTGGTGGCTGTCCCATATCTCCGACACGACTTTCCTGATCCCCGTTGGCGAAACGCTGCGCGGCTCGGCGAAGCCTTCTAATGTGTGTCAGTATTAGTTTTTCTGTTGCGAGCCAAATGGCGATAAACCCAAAAAGCCAAGCAAGGATGGGCATGATAAGGGAGGAAAACGGGTGTAGGACGCTCCAAGAGAAAATGGATGTCTTGGGAATACTGACAGCAATGAAAACATTTTCATCAATGCTGGGAATGGTATATATTTCTCTCAATACTCCGTCTGCGTCGGTCAATTCTCCGCTATATTTCCCCGTAGCTTGAGCGTGTTGTACCCACATTTTGCGGTTCTGAGGGAGCGCTTTCTCAGGGCCCAAAATAATGTCGCCTTCGGCGTTTAAAATACCCAAATTCATGTCGACGGCAAGTTCCTCACGCTTGGTCAAGCCCCGCAAATGTTCAAGCTTGATGCGAGCTACGACAATTTTTTCTAATAAGTCATCCCTGAAATCTCCATAGCTCATCACGACTTCTGATACGATTTCATTATTATTGTTTGGAGTTTTAAGTGTTTTCAATGAATATGGCTTTTCTACGGATACAGACACAAAACTGGTATCCCTCGACGCCAAGGCAGAAGAATCGCTACCGTGGCACAAATATTCTCCGCTTGGCGTTACGATGGCTAAATCATCAATGCGCGGGTAGCTTTCAAGAACGTCCGTGAGTGCCGCGTTACATTCTGGGCCAACCTCAACCGTATATGAGACAACTTTTAAAAGCGTCTCGACAGAATCCATTGTATCAATTATCGCCGCCGATGCGTTGTGGGCGGATAATGCAATAGTTGCGTGATTTGATTGCTTTTCAAACTGATAGTCAAAGAGTGATTGGATGACAGCGAGGATTAATAATGGCGCAAGCGCCATCGCGAGTATAACCCCAAATCTTAGCCTCAAGTCCGTCATATCACTCTATTTGTTTAGCGGTTAACGAGCCCATCCGCTTCGGACAGAATTGTATCCATCGCATCAAGTGCAGAAACACCGTCCTTTTCCGTATCAAAGGACGCCGAGTTCATAATGACTTCAAGATTTTTTCGCGCACGGCTGACCCGGCTTTTTATGGTCCCAACCGCGCAATCGCAAATTTCAGCGGCTTCTTCATATGACAGACCACTGGCCCCTATCAAAATAATTGCCTCACGTTGATCATCGGAAAGCATATCTAAGCCTCGACGGAGATCATTCAGTTCGACTGACTTCTCGGCATCAGAATTTGCTACTATGGTTTGTTCGGCAACCTCTGGCTCCAAAGAAGTGGCGCGCCAGGATCTGCGCTTAATAGAGTAAAATTGATTGCGTAAAATTGTAAAGGTCCAAGCTTTCAAATTTGTACCCGGTTTATATCGCTCTCGTGCATTCCAAGCCTTTAGTAGAGCGTCTTGGGCTACATCATCGGCCAGTGTTGCGTTTCCACACAGGGATCTAGAAAAGGCCCGAAGATGAGGAATGAGGCTTGTCAACTCAGCCCTAAATTCGGTTTCGTCATAAACGGCGGTGATGTCTGGCTCAGCCACAGAATTTCCATTCACACCGCCGTCAGGTGTACGGGTCATGTTTGAACCCTCTTGCAACATGTCACGATCCTTGAGACTTTTTTGAGTCGGCTTGGGAGAGAAGGTTCAGAAAATCATCGGGGACTGGTTCTTCCAAGATGTCATCGTAAATCTTCTTGAGACTTTTCCCGATTTTCTCTGGTAACTCCGCTCCGAGAAATTTATCCCCAGAGTGGGAGTCCAATGCGTCATTTTCTGATGGTTCAGTCATGATAATTTAAAGCTCTTCCGTGCTGCTAACTTATCGTAACGCGGCGGAACCAAATTGGTTCCAAGCGCGTTACAACTTTGTCTGGCTAAAGTAGATTTCGTCTTATATGTCGGTCTCGTAATCATAACAAAAGGATTATCTAGTGAGTTTTGTAAATACCCTCGCACCGCATCTCCCCTACTTGAGACGATTTTCACGTGCTCTGACAGGCACCCAGGCGGACGGCGACCGATATGTCAAATTAGCGCTAGAGGCGCTTGTCGCGGGTGAGACTGAAGTTGACAGCAGTCTCACGCCTAAAATCTCCCTCTACAAAATGTTTCTAGGCATTTGGAACAGCTCGGGCGCGCAACTTGAATCTGACAGCGACGCCGCGAGGACGGCGGCGGAGAAAATCAGACGGTTAACACCGCGTACCCGTCAGGCTTTTTTGCTGAGTTCATTAGAAGGTATGAGCGCTTCCGAAATTTCCGATGTTATGTCTGTGAGCGAGAGCGAAGCGGCCCAGCTTGTTAAGCAAGCCGAGCTGGACATAGAGAAAGAACTTCGCACGAATGTGCTGATTATCGAAGATGAGCCCATCATTGCGGCAGATATCGAAAGTCTTGTCGAAGAGCTTGGGCACACGGTGGATAGTATTTCAGCGACACATCGTGAGGCTATTAAGAATGCAGGAGCAAAGCGGCCAGGTATTATTCTGGCGGATGTTCAACTCGCCGATGGCAGCTCGGGTATTGATGCAGTTGGTGAAATTCTCGAACTATATGATGTCCCGATCATATTTATTACGGCTTTCCCAGAACGCTTACTGACGGGGAATAAGCCTGAACCAGCCTATTTGATTTCTAAGCCTTTTAATCCTGACAACGTTAAGGCAGCTATAAGTCAGGCCTTATTCTTTCACCAAAACAGCTAAACTTTCATTTACTTGCCAAAAAAAGAAAAACCCGCAGAAAGCCTGCGGGTTTTTTATTACTTTCAAGCTACTCGTTGTATGTCAGGATCCATCAAATAGTTATCTTCGAACCCGCAAAGGCGTGACATTTCGTTGTAATTCAGTATTTCAATACCTTTCTCACCCGTGCGGATTAGCCCAAGCTTTTGTAATTTTGTTATTGTTCGCGAAACATGAACCACGGATAATCCGAGCGCATCCGCGAGAAGTGCTTGCGGAATTTTTATTCCGACATAATTATCGTTTACACCGCTGGATTTTTTTAAACGTGCATTTATCTCCAAGAGCATGTGCGCAATCCGCTCAATCGCGCTCATCCGTCCAAGGCGCACGACTTGCTCTCGCGCTATGGAGAGGTCTTTCATGCTCGTGTGCCAAAGGCACTCAACCAATTTTGGATTTTTCTTCAAAGCTCTTAGAAAGCTGTCCGGTGTCATTTTTTGCAATCTCGAGTCCACCACAACGCAAACAGAATAGCTTGCCGTTTTCATACTAATGGCCTGCAAACCGATATGGTCACCGGGCACAAGAAAATTTAAAATTTGGCGACGGCCGTCATCGAGCAATCGGTATTCAATCGCCCATCCAGACTCTATCATGTAGACGCTTTCGGCAATGTCGCCTTCTGCAATTACCACGTCGCCGGCCTTGAAGGATACTGAGCGGCGGGGTAAATCATGAATGTCTTTATCTGGTTTAAACAATGTTTTATCCTAAGCGTAGTTTTAGATTTGGCTTTGCCGGGCAAGCTCGAAAAAATGCCTCGCGAAACTAGAGGAAAAACCTCGCGAAACCCAAATTCTTTAGCCAACCTGACACTTAACCAACGTCTAGGCCGCAACTATGGTTCCCGATATGGGGGGTGGTATAGATGGGGATTTGCTCTCGGTTAAAAATTAACAAGACAATGGACGACATAGATGCTAAGGATGAATGTGTCTTGGGAAGGTCGCTTGTTAAAAAGAACACTATGAGTGACAACAACAGATTAGCTGCCCTAAGGTCCACGGATTTATTAGATAGTGCAGCGGAAGAGCGCTTTGATAGATTGACACGTTTGGCGTCTCGGGCCTTGGGCACTGAAATGGCTCTGGTATCCTTAATCGATAGCGACCGACAATGGTTTAAATCTCGACATGGTTTACGAGCTCAAGAAACGCGCAGAGATTTAGCGTTTTGCGACCATACCATAAGAGATGTTGGCGTAATGGTTGTCCCGGACGCCAAAAAAGATACCCGGTTCCACGAAAATGCTTTGGTCACTGGCGACCCAAATATCGCATTCTACGCGGGGGCGCCGCTCATAACCAGGGACGGCTATGCGCTCGGCACACTGTGCGTGCTTGATACAAAACCGCGCGAGGATTTTAGTGAAGAGGACAAGCAAATTCTCTATGATATAGCTCAAACGGTGATGTTAGAAATCGAGGCTCATACGCAGGAGCAAATTATCGATGATTTGAACTTAGTGAACCAGGAACTCCAACACCGAATGGGGAACATGTATGCCCATGTTTCAAGCCTTGTCTCGCTAATGGAACGTAATGCTAGTGATAGTAAAGATTTTGCGAAGCGCCTACGTAAACGCATATCTACATTGGCGCAAACACAGGCTCTCATCGCTAGCCAGCGATATGAGAATGCGCGGTTTCAGGACATAGTTGAAAATACGATGAGCCCTTTCGTGTCTGACGATGCCAGTAGCCGCATAAGGTTTGCGGGAGATAGCAATTTGCTGATTTCCCCGAGGGGCGCGTTCACGGTAACTCTAATGATAAATGAGCTTGCGAGTAACGCGACAAAACACGGCGCGCTGAGCCGCCATGATGGGAAGATTGATATTTTCTGGTCGAACACAGACCGGTTGAATTTTTCGTGGAAAGAAAGTTTTGATCGGACCAATCAATCCACGCCAAGCCGAAAAGGCTTCGGCACCCAAATTTTAACGCGAATTGTTCCTTTAGATTTGCAGGGCAGCTCGCGCATGAATTTTGCTGAAAATGGTTTAGAGTATATCCTGGAAGCCAATCTTGCTCGCTTGATATCTTAACCTTAAATCTTCAAAAATAGCATCAAAGTTAGCTTATGTTAATGACCTGGGTTTGGCCGTGAGGCACCCTTTATACGCTGTTTGTTAGAACAGCTCCTTGTCGGGTTACGTTGCGGTCTCCTTTGGCCTTCCCAGCCGGATCACGGCGTTTCCTAGGCAAGGGTTGGCCCAACGGCCAGTTTATCCTGTACACGTTTAACAAGGGCCTCCGAATTTATAGGCTTTAGAATAATCTCCAGCTTTTGGAATTTCGGTCCCAGCGCAATTTTTTCGACAAATCCAGATAAAAACATAAATGGAATACCCTTGCGTTGCAGTCTGCAGGCGAGGGGAATACTTGTCTCTTTCCCCAAATTATAATCGAGCATCGCGATGTCAGGGTCATATAGGCTCAATAACTTGTGGCCCTCTTCAACCCCAGCGACTGGGCCGAGTACAGAGAAACCCGCTTCTTCAAACATGTCTTGTAGATCCAGCGCGATGAAGGGGTTGTCTTCGGCGATGAGTATTGTTCTTTGCATATCTTACCAACGCGTGCCCAAGAATAATGTTCCTTATATAATCTAGGTCTCCGCATACGGGGGTTGGGCGAAAACCCGGTAAATGTTTTGAGGAAATATCGGCGCTGCGGTGGAACTTCCTTCAGAGTTATTCATTAAACTAATATGTTTTTAGACCACCAAAAAACAGCATCATGCCTTGTCGGAATATTATTCCTGTCCGGAACGCAGGCAGTCTTTGCCAAAGCAAACGAACCTCACAGCTCAGAAAGTCTGAAAAATCGTTCGGAGGCGAATGCGGAGACGATGGAGGGTAGTAATTCTCATACCACCAAGCCCAATAAATTGGAAATTGACGAAATCAAAAATTTTGATTCCAACACAGCGCCTATCTTAAGATACAAAATTTCCAATAACAATCATCTCTTTGTCGGGAAATCCCTGGACCGCACGACAGACCAAGTTCTCGAACGTCAACGGTTTAACAAGCGAATGGATATCCCGCCGTTAAAACCTGCTGTCGAAGCCGGTTTTACAACTAGATTTTAATCCTAACCTCTGACTCTTATTTTAAGCGAAACCTGCGGATCGTGACAGCAAAAGTTCGGGCAAACCCCTCAATTTTTTATTACCATCAAGGCGTCATTTATCCGACATCGAATGAACCTGAGTACTTTTGCTAAGTGTCACCAGATTTTGAGACCTTATTCCTGCGAGTACGGTTACTCGTCCACGAGGGTCCCAAGGATATTTCCAAATTCAACATTTTGACGAACACCAGCCCGCAAATTCATGGACCTCTTCTACCCAACCAAACTAGGTGATGATGTGAAAGAAGGACTCCGAGTTTACGTTCTTAACTAGAAAAGATCCATAAATCGAAAATAAATGTCCCTATTAAAAAGTGAAAGCCCGCGGCTGAGGCTTTAAAGCCTAAACTGCGGGCTAAGATTTTGCTCAGCTAGAAAGACAAACACCGCTAGGAGCCAGGCCAGATTTTACGGCCTGACTATCCGCTGATAGAAACTGGTCTTATTAGCCTTAAAATCGAGGGTGAGCGATTTTACAATTCTTCCGAATCGCCTGGTACTTTTTTCTCATATGCGGAAGTCATAATTGTTTCACGCTCTTCCTGCGCTTCCTCTTCGAACAAACGCTCAGTGCGCTCGAGGCTGAAATTCCCTGTCACGAGACAGGTCATATCGACTTGCGCTGTTGTCCCAATTGGGCAACTCACCGTCGTTAAATCTCCAGAGCTTGACGGTACAACAATCGCGTTGTTGCGTATGTTGTTGTCGCTGTCTAAAGCGCGCGCCATTGATTTCGTGATCATATCTCCATCATGCGTCAGTAATTCGAAATCCGATTCTGGCTGTCCGTCGGCTTGCAAAATTTTACCGATTGGATCCTCAATGGTGGCCTTTACGGAGGAAGCGCTAGTTTGTTGGGCCGGTGTCTCTAGCATGCTAGCAGTGCCTGGTCCTGCCCACGCAACGCTTGAGGTTGTCGCAACGAGAGCTGAAGAAATAAGGGCTATTTTCAAATAGGTCATAGTGAGTTTCCTTTACCAAAATTGACTTCTTGGAGAAGTCGTAACTAATTTTTCCTAGACCTGCGCAGTATCGCGCCGGTCTTGGCGGGCTTCTGGTGTATCAAAGCCGTGACAAGAAAAGAGCGCTTAAGCCAAAAGAAAGTTCCCATTTAACTTCCTAATTAGTTAATTACTTTTGCTCTCAGTTTAACGTTAGCTAAAACAACCCGCGTAAGTTTTACCCTCGAAAAAATTGGTCAGAGCAGTAAATGGAGGCGCGATTTTAAAATCGCGCTGGGCTAAAAAATAGGTGAACTGAAATGTCCAATTTCCAGAATTTTTATTAAGCCGATTTATCGATGCAATTTAATCTCTCGAGTTAGTTTTGGGATGCCAGAGATGCAAAGATTTGAACAAGGTTTGAGACAAGCAAGAGCAGCCGAGACATTTAAGATCCGTGGATCTCATGTAAGATGAACGGTAGTGAAGTGGACGCAATTGGAACCAATCTCCCATTCACGTGTTGTTAATACAGCAACAGGAGAACTCTCATGATGAAGAAGTTATTACCGATGGGTGCCGCATCCACCGTAATTTTTCTGACAGCACAATCTGTGTTCGGGAACCAAACAATCAACTCTAGCTCGGCCGCACTCGTTCATGAGAACACTTATCTTTCAGCAATCAAAAACAAGCTGTCATCAATGGATAGATGCAATTCCGAGTCAATCGATGTCTTCTTTTCAGATCCCTTCGTAACATACCATTCAGCTGAGCTAGTAAATGATGCTTTTCAGCGGGTAAAGAAATGCGACATCAAAAACATTGAGGTCGTGTTGTACGAATCTGGAGATACGCTCCCGCCTCCCGAATTAATGAAAGTGGAAATTGGCGCGTTCGTCGATGCTCATCAGCCGTCGGAGCAACCAAGGTATGAAGTTCGCAAAGTCGAAAAAAGTTCGCCAATCTTAAACGGGCTGGGCGCCGTAATTCACTTCGAGGTTGAGACATAAAACAATATCAGAATCTGCTGATATTACTTTTTCTGGCCAAACCTTAATCCTGATAAAGTTTGTTACAGTTCAGGCCAGAAGGCTTCGTTAGACGAATTTTGAGATGCAGATGACCACCCATATTTAACGCCAAAGGGGGTTAGTCGGTTGCCCGAAGTTTAAACACCTTTCCATTTCTAAAATACTGCACTTTTCTCAGAGTAAGAAGTGTGCGTTCCGAGAAGAAGCTCATAGAAACGAAAATTTATTGCTAAAAAGGCTAAGTTTCTTCTTGTTTGATAAAATCAAATGGAACCTGATGGAATCGCGGCTAATGTCAAATTACGACGATTCCCTGAAACTTTGACTGAAGAGCCTGATTTGGGAAACGCCACGAATGAGAGGCGTTTCCTCCTAATACTTCTTTCCGGGCGACGTGCCGCGGAGCGCGGCCTGCCTGTTATAAACAAACTTACTTGGCGCTGTCGGCGACTTCAGAGGTCTTTTGTCCGACGCTCTCAAGGTCCTGCCCTACCCCTTTCACCGTATTGCATCCAGCGATGGTGGTGCCAGCGGCAATCAACGAGCAAATGACAAAAATTTTTGACTTTTTCATTTCCATTTCCTTTTTGGAGTTACCTGTCCTTAATTCTCATTCCACCAAATGGTTCCAATTTTCTTTCAAGCCTGTCTCTTCTAAGATCAAACGAGCCGTTATCCGCAGTGAAATTTTCCCGATTCTACGAAACGGTGCTCTTCGAAACTTGCCATTTGTTTTAAAGATCTCACCCATAAGACTGACAAAATTCAGGAACTTTTGAGTGAACCGCCCGTTGAGGAACAGTCCGAGCAATATTGCCTTACAAGCGAGAGCGGGGCCGAATGTATAGTCGTTCACGATATAGAACGAATTTTTGAGGAAGTCTAAAATGTTAAAACCTTTTATCACACTAATCCTGGCTACAGGCCTTGTAGCGGTCGCGCACCTGCCAGCTGTGGCTTCCGGACAGTATGAGCGCGTATCTTCCAAAACATATGTGGCGAAAGCGAAAGGGTCTTCGCGTGATGACCGAGATGAAGTTTTAGATGAGGCGTTATACAAGGCCGCTAAGAAGACCCTCGACAGGGACTACGATTGGTTTCGTGTGGTGAGCCGCGAATTTGAAACAGAAAAAACTGACACAAGATATCGGAATGGAGCGCGTGAATCTTTCGAGCGCGTGCCAGAGCGTCGATGTGGCCTGTTAGGGTGTACGGAGAGCTACCGTACGTCATATCGTGGAGATATCGATACAGGTTTCGATTACAGAGAAGAGGAGAAACACTCTGTTCGCCTAGAATATGAGATGGGCACAGGTCGTGTGTCTAACACTGAAAATGTTTACGACGCTAGAGAAATAAAAGCATCTAAATAAGAGCAGTCCTTCCTGACTGGGAAAAGTGCAGAAAAGTCGAGCCTTGATGTGCCCCTAGCTTTATAGACACCTTGCTACTTCATTTTGCTGCTATCTCAAATTGGGTGGGTGACAACATCCCGTTGTTAGCATGCCTGCGTTTTGAATTGTAGAACATTTCGATGTAATCGAACACGTCCTGCCGC
>CALLBD010000087.1 GCA_938001915.1 uncultured Caulobacterales bacterium
GTCGGGCAGCGCATGGCAGGTACGGAGGCCGAGGCGCGCGCGCGAGCCTGGGCAGTCACAAAATTTGAGGAAATAGGTTTAGAAAATGTTCGTATCGAACCTTTCACGATCCCAGGTTGGGAAAGAGGCGAAGAGTCGGCCTTTATTGTTTCCCCATATCCGCAGAAGTTAGAGATAACGGCCCTCGGCTATTCCGTCGCAACGCCTGCGAATGGCATCGAAGCGGAAGTTGTATATTTTTCAGAGCTGGATGCCCTAAAGGCAACGACAGAAGATTTGACGGGTAAAATTGCTTTCATCGATGGCCGGATGGAAAAAGCGCCGGACGGTGCGGGCTATGGCCCAGCGGGTATGAAGCGGCGAATTGGCGCCTCCGAAGCCGCTAAGCATGGCGCGGTGGCTGTCCTGATTAGATCGGTTGGGACGGATAGCCATAGGTTCCCACATACGGGCGGTATGCGCTATGCGCCCGATGTGCCTAAAATCCCTATCGCGGCCATGTCTTCACCTGACGCGGACCAAATGGAGCGCATTTTTAATCGTGGTGAAACCGTCGTCGTGAAAATGCATCTTTCGCCTATTGATACAGGGGATAGGCCTTCGGGGAATGTTATTGGCGAAATTGTCGGGTCCGAAGATCCTGAAAAAATTGTCCTAATCAGCGGTCACTTAGATAGTTGGGATTTAGGCACGGGTGCGATTGATGACGGGGCGGGGATTGGCATTTCTGCGGGCGCCGCAAAAGTCATCATTGATTCTGGGCTAAAACCAAAACGCACAATCCGTGTCGTGGCCTATGGTGCAGAAGAAATCGGTTTGTTGGGCGGATTTGAGTATCGCGATAAGTATAAAGATGACCTCGCAAACCATGTAATGGCCACTGAGTCAGATTTTGGGGCCGAAAGCCCTTACGAACTTCAGTACAATTGGACTGAGGGCCGAGATGATATGCAGGCCCTAGCGGATTTACTCGGCTTACCGCTCGTTAAAAAAGACACATCGGGCGGTCCAGATATTGGGCCGATAAAAGCGGAAGGGGTTCCCGCAATGCGCTTCCAGCAAGATGGTACAGATTATTTTGACCTCCATCATACACATGATGACACATTCGATAAGATTAACGCTGACGAAATGGCCAAGAACACGGCCGCTTTTGCAGCAATGGCTTGGGTTACTGCTAATTCCGAGTCCGACTATCGTGAAAAAAAGGAAAACTAGATGTCACTCCCTCCCATTCTTCAAGATTTGCCATTACCCGTAATTGGCTCTCCGATGTTCATTGTTTCTGGTCCTGAGTTAGTCATAGCTCAGTGTAAGGCTGGGATAGTGGGGACATTCCCAGCTTTGAACGCGCGCCCGTCTGGTACGCTTGAGAAATGGATTGTTCGTATCAAGCTGGAGTTGGAGGAATATCAAAAGGCCAACCCTGACAAAAAGGTCGCGCCTTTTGGCGTGAACCAAATTTGTCACCCCTCCAATAACCGTTTGCAGGAAGACATGGAAGTTTGCGTGAAGCATGAAGTGCCTATCATTATCACGTCACTGCAAGCCAGCCAGATGGTATATGATGCCACCCATTCTTATGGCGGGATAATTCTTCATGATGTGACTAACATCCGTCACTCTAAAAAAGCTCTCTCAATGGGAGCAGATGGCTTGATTGCAGTGTGTTCGGGTGCTGGAGGTCATGCGGGTCGGCTTTCTCCATTTGCGCTTATCCCAGAAATTCGTCAATTTTTCGACGGGCCGCTACTCTTGTCGGGTTCCATTGCGACGGGCGGAGCGATTGCGGCGTCTTTGGCTATGGGTGCGGATATGGCTTATATCGGGACCCGATTTATCGCTACGGCTGAGGCCAATGCTGACGACGGGTATAAAAATGAAATTGTTGAGAGTTCAGGTGAAGATATTGTGTACTCGTCATTATTCACAGGCGTGCACGGAAATTATTTGAGAGGTTCGATAGAGAAAGCGGGTCTCGATCCCGACAATCTCCCAGAAGCCGATAAGTCCTCAATGAATTTTGGGTCTGGTGGAAATACAGATGCTAAAGCCTGGAAAGATATATGGGGTGCTGGGCAAGGGGTTGGGTCTGTTCATGCGTCCCCACCGGTCGCAGACGTCGTTTCGGAATTAAAAACTGAATTTGATGCAGCCTGTAAAGCTTTGGCAGGTAAACTTAGCTGAATGCGAGCTGAATGAGTTCTTTATGAGAGCTTAAATATTTAATTTTATCTCCTCTCGCCGTTGCATGCTAGTCATGAATACCTTAGAGGGCTTAACGATGCCCTGATTCCTAATTAGGGCGGGGGAAGTTTCAGGGAGGTACCAATGGCTTCAAAATGGTTGAGCGCGGGGTTAATTTTAGCTCTAGCGGCTCTAATTCTTGGCTGGATTTTCGGAATGCCGAAAGTCGCGTCTATGGAAAATGATATTCGCCAAGCGCTAGACAGCAAAGGCTATCAAAGCGTCGACGTAAACATGCGCGGCCACGTCGCGATGTTGACAGGCGACGCCGCGAGCGAAGCTGCGAAGCGAGATGCGGTCACAGTCGCTGAGAACACGGAATGTTCCGCATGTAAGAACAAGCGTCGTTGGCATGCTGTCAAAGACGACATTTCTTTTCAGAGCCTTCCTGTCCAAAGCCCTTACACATTCAATGGTGAGAAACGGTCTGACGGCACGGTTATCCTCAATGGATATGTCCCATCAGAGCAGGCCAAGACTGATATCTTAGCAAGCGCTGGCACCATTTTTGGTGCGAAGGTGATTGATAGAAAGATCGTTGTCGCCGCTGGAGCGCCTGACGCCGCTTTCGTAAGAGTGACTGAAGGCTACATGAAAGAGCTAGCGCAGCTTGAGAAGGGCGTGTTCTCGCAAGAGAATTACAATGGTCTTGTAAGCGGTACTGCTTCAAACGGCGCAATTCGTGATGCCATCAACAATGCGGGTCAAAAGTTTCCTGGGAATTACGGAGCGGGCTTCCGGGCCGACATCGCAGTGCCTAAGCCTGTTGCGCCTGTGATTAATTCGGCGGACGAATGCCAAACATTATTCCAAGAGGTTAAGGGCGATAAGCGGATTCTATTTGAGACGAACGCTGCGAACATTAAGGGTGCTGAGAGCTATGATTTGTTGAACCAAATCGCAGCCGCAGCCAACCGCTGTTCCTCTTTCAATATTACAATTGGTGGTCATACTGATAGTATCGGCAATGAAGCCTATAACCAGCGCTTGTCCGAAGCGCGTGCCGCAGCTGTGAGAAACTATCTCGCACAGCAAAAGGTAGAAGTTGATCGGATTATCGCGAAGGGGTTTGGAGAAACCCAACCACAAGCAACTAACGCAACAGCAGAAGGTCGCGCTCAAAATCGCCGCATCACCTTCACTGTGACTCAGGCACAATAGGAGTATCCCAATGTCTAATATTATCGCATTTGTACTATGTTTCTTGCTCTTGCCGCTTCTGCTGCTTGGGCTACTCGGTCTATTCTTAGGCTGGTTATTCTTCCGCGGGAAGAAAGTTGAGGGAGATCTCACAGTCGAAGGTGAAGGTGCACTACGCGCTGAAGCTGACAGTCTCCGCGCCCGTGTCCAGGAATTAGAAGGTCGTGTTTCAACACGCGACACTGAAATTACTGGTCTTAAAGGTAAGCTAGCCGCTGCTGGCGCTGGCGCAGCCGCTGCAGCAGCAGCCGCAACAAAGACTGACGACTCTGATGATGACACTTACGCTCTGGAATGGCGCAACCGTTATTTGGCCGCGCGTGTCAAATATTTGGAAGGTCAAGTTGCAGAGGCGCCAAAGCCGAAAGCTAAAGCTAAGCCAAAACCCAAGCCAAAAGCTGCACCTAAGCCAAAAGCAAAGCCAAAGCCTAAGGCCAAAGCTGCGCCAAAGCCGAAGGTTCTCTATACAGACGGCCCAACAGACGGCGCACCTGATGATTTGAAGCTTATCAAAGGTATTGGTCCAAAGTTTGAGAAGGACCTAAACTCAAAAGGTATCTACTACTTCCGTCAAATCGCAGCTTGGCAGCGCAAAGACGTGAAAATGGTTGAAGGGGTTATCGACTCCTTCCCCGGCCGCATCGATCGTGATGAGTGGATTGCGCAAGCTAAAGGTCTGGCGAAATCTGAATCAAAAGCTGCGACAGCTACAAAAACCACGAGCAAAGGCCGCAAGAAACCAGGACCAAAGCCTGGTACGAAGCGCGGTGCTTTGACCGCAGCGGGTAAGCCTCGCCAAAAGCCCGGCCCTAAGTCCGGTTCGACACGTAAGGCCGCAAAACCAAGTGCAGCGGACGCTGCCCTGGAGAAATATTTCGCAAATGTGCAGAAATTTGATCCAAAGGCTCGCAAGCCAGTTGTTCAAGGCATCGTCAAATATTGTGGCGTGTCGTTGAAGTCCCGTGACGCATCACTTGTTGCATGTTCCGACGAAGCTGAATTGAAGCGCGTGGCCAATGGTTTTGTAACCAAGAAGCTTGGCAAAACATCTGGTCAAATGGAACTTGTCAAAGAAGTTTGCGAGGAGATGAAAGGCGAGCGCTTTAAGAATCGCGTCACTTTCTACTACTTGGCAGCGAAGAAGGCTCGTAAATTGGGACAGTTTTCGTAACGCTTCCCCAGAATAATATATTGAAAAGCCCGCTATTTCAGCGGGCTTTTTTTATGCGTCCCCGCAATGGCTAATACCCTTATTTTGGGTATGTGGAAAAACGAAATTCAATATCCAATTGGCGTTGGCCAGATTTTAGGCCTGAAGAATTTGCATGCCGGCATTGCGGCAAATATTACGACTGGCCTGCATTTCTGGATAAGTTGCAACAGGCCAGATCTATCATCGGACAACCCTTTGTTATATTGTCGGGACATCGGTGTAGTTTGCACAACGCGAGGGTGGGCGGTGCGCCTCTTTCTCAACACCTTAAGCTGGCCGCAGATATCTCGGCATCTGGTCACAATAGGGCGCAATTATTCCGCGCTTGCCAAACCGTTGGATTTACGGGCTTCGGTTTCTACCACGCTTTCTTTCACATTGATTTAGGCCCGCCGCGCCAGTGGTGGTCGGACGATACAGCGAGACAACTATGGCAGATATAATCTCATTAGGCTTGGATGCAGCGGCGGGCGGCGTCTTTGGACTTATCGGGACGGCCTTCGGGCGAATTGCGGGGTTCTTTGAGCGCCGAGACGAAAATGCACAGGAGCAGGCGCGTTGGGTGCATGAATATCGTCTTCATGAGTTAAATATGAAAGCCAGAGCCCAAGAGTCGGAGATTGAAATCGAATTGGCGGCCCAAGCAGGGTCTTGGAAAGGTTTGGAGGCCTCGATATTCGCGGATAGCGCCAACGGCCATGCCAGCCAATGGGTAATAAATGTGCTCAGATTGGTCAGGCCCTGTTTAACCTTCATTCTTTGGATAATTACAGCAGGTATATTCTTGCAAACTCAAAACCAGGCCATCGCCGAGGCCGCCGTATTTGCTGCTACAGCAGCGACATTATGGTGGTTTGGGGACCGAGCGCCGAAGCCGCCAGTCAATCGGTCTCGCTGAATAGGGGCATTGGTCTCGTCTTCTGTATAGCGAAAAGGGATAATTGACTGGAAAACCAGTCAATTATCCCGCGCCACGTCAAAAGCTATTTGACTACATACATATTTGTGTCTTGAACCCGGGTGACAGGTGTCTAAACCCATATAATGTTTGAAAATAAAGTTGTTTGTGTAACAGGTGCCTCTGGCGGAATTGGCCGAGGCCTCGCGGAGATGTTTATAGCAGAGGGCGCATCTGTTGCGATTAGCGACTTAGACGCGCCAAGCGCGACCGCCACTGAAATTGGAGCCCAGGCCTATACATGTGATGTGTCTAAAGAAGCCTCTGTAAAGGACTTTATTTCACAGGTGCAAAATGATCATGGTCCAATTGATATTTACCTTTCGAACGCAGGCGTTGGATCAGAAAATGGAAAATTCGTGGCAGGCGCAAGTAACGAAAGCTGGGAACTTGCTTGGCAGGTCAATGTCATGGGGTCTGTTTACGCGGCGCGGGCGTTAATGCCAAGCTGGGTGCAGCGGGGTGGCGGACGTTTTGTTATTACTGCGTCAGCGGCCGGCCTGCTTAATCAGATTGGAAGCGCCTCCTATTCCTGCACAAAGCATGCGGCCGTGAGCTTGGCGGAGAGTATCCTTATTGAGCATGGTGACCAAGGCATAAAATCTCATTGTATCTGCCCGCAATATGTTCGCTCCAATATGACAAAGGGCATGGCAATGGCGGAAAAGTCTAAGGACGGCCTGCTGGAGCCTAGGGACGTCGCCAATGCCCTGAAGGCGGCAATTGCAGCTGATGAGTTTTTAGTACTGCCACATCCTGTCGTGAAAGATTATTTCATCAATAGGGCTGTTCATACGGACGCTTACCTTTCAGGAATGCGAAAGCTGAAAGAGAAAGTCGGCAAAGCCTTTAGTAAGAAAGGATAGAAAGTGACCCAAAGATTTGATTTGAATGGACGTGTGGCCCTTATTGCTGGCGCCTCTCGCGGTATAGGTGAGGCGATTGCTCACGGGCTCGCGCAGCATGGTGCAACTGTCATTTGCTCAAGCCGTAAACAAGCAGATTGCGAGAAAGTCGCCGAGGCCATACGCAAGGCGGGCGGTGAAGCGATTAGTACTGAATTGCATCTGGGCGAACTCTCTGACCATGATACAGTCATTAAAATGATTGCAGAAAAATACGGTCGCTTAGATATCCTAATCAATAATGGCGCGACTAACCCCTATATGGGGGCCTCACATGATGCGCCAGAGAGCGCCTATAACAAGACCTTTGATGTGAACGTAAAGGGACCTTATTATTTGTCATCAAGGGCTATCCCGCTAATGCTGAAAAACGGGAAAGGCGCGATTGTGAATGTTGCCTCTATCGACGGTATTCAACCCGCGAAGGGGCGCGTCATTTATGGCATGACGAAAGCAGCTCTTATTGCGATGACTAAAGGTATGGCTAAAGAGTACGGTAATCACGATATCCGTGTAAATGCCTTGCTTCCAGGTTTTACGGACACGAAATTGGCGTCAGCCCTAAAGAAAATGCCAGGCATCCAAGATTTTATGGATCAGAATTTAGCTATCTCTCGCATGGCACAACCTGAAGAGATGGTCGGGGCTGTGTTGTATATGGTGAGCGATGCAAGCAGTTACTTTACGGGACAGGGTATGGTCGTCGATGCGGGCGCGATTTTATAGATATGGCAGATAGCAACCCCACTATTAAGGTTCGAGCTGGTGAAGCTCTCGATCTGTCAGTCATTGACCCTCTTTTGAAAGAGGCGATTCCGGGTCTGTCTGGTCAGGCCGTGGTGACGCAATATCCTAGCGGCGCTTCAAATTTAACATATGCCATTGATTACCCTGAGCGAAGGCTGGTCTTGCGCCGACCTCCCTTTGGAAAAATACCAAAGGGCGGTCATGATATGTTCCGCGAGTATCGGATAATGCGGGATTTGAAACCGGCCTTCTCCGCTGTTCCGCCTGTGCAATTTTATACAGATGATGAAAGTTACATTGGCAAAGAATTTTATGTAATGGACCGCGTAGACGGGCATATTTTACACCGCATTCCAGAGGAGTGGACTTGGGGCGAGGCTGAGAACCGCGCGCTCTGTGAAGAATTCTTCTCAAAGCTTTGCGATCTGCATACATTAGATGTTGAAGCGGCAGGCCTGTCTGACTTTGGCCGTCCGGAGGGCTATGTCGAGCGCCAAATCAAAGGCTGGAACCGCCGCTGGAACCGGGTCCTCACAGACGATGTTCCGCATTATGAAGATGTCCAATCTTGGCTGGAAACAAATATGCCAAAGGATTCTGGCAAGGTGGGGGTTCTGCATGGGGATTACCGGATAGATAATTGCATTCTCAATCCTGATGACCCGACAAAAATATCAGCCATTATAGACTGGGAAATTTCGGCCCTAGGTGACCCTTTAATGGATCTCGGCAATACGCTGGCTTATTGGATACAAGCCGATGATCCCCCGCATATGCAACTGACAGTTCGGCAACCTTGTAGAAATCCAGGGATGATGACGCGGCAGGAGATATTAGAGTTCTACGCGGATAGAACAGGATATGATGTCTCGGACATGGCCTATTACTATGTCTATGGCATTTGGCGTTTATGCGTCATTATTCAACAAATTTACTTCCGCTATGTAAGCGGTTCCACCCAAGATGAACGGTTCAAAAACTATGGCCAGATGGTGATGGCATTGGCCGAAACTGCTAGAGAAAAAATAAAAACTGGAGACGTATAATGGCTAAAATGGATTTAGGGCGCACGGAACGCGCCGAGAAATTATGTGACGCCGTTCGCGAAATTGTTCGCAATGAGGTGCTTCCGATCGAACATAAATGGCATATGGAAACGCAAACGGCAGAAGACCGTTGGATGCATACACCCTGGCAAATGGAAACGCTGGAACGCCTAAAAACGAAAGCCCGTAAGCAGGATTTGTGGAATTTTTGGCTTACAAAAACGGGCTTAACGGCCTCGGATAAAGGATACGGTCTTTCTACCGTTGAATATGCTTATTTGGCGGAAGAAATGGGGTGGTCACATCTTGCGCCGGAAGTTTTCAACTGCTCCGCGCCAGACACAGGCAACATGGAAGTCTTCGAAAAATATGGGACTGCGGAGCATAAAGAGCGTTGGTTGAAACCCATGCTGGAAGGCAAGGTTCGCTCCGCATATCTTATGACCGAGCCAGATGTTGCGTCTTCAGATGCGACGAACCTTGAATTTACGGCCACCAAAGAAGGTGATGAGTGGGTATTCAACGGCGAGAAATATTGGTCATCGGGAGCAGGGGATCATCGTTGTAAGGTTTATATTCTCATGGCCAGAACCGCGCCTCGAGACGGAGAGTTAGGCCGTCACCAGCAACATTCGATGTTTGTTGTGCCTGCAGATACGCCTGGTATCACCAAGCTGCGCGCTATGCAGGTTTTTGGAAATGATGATGCGCCGCATGGCCATTTGCACCTTAAGTTTGAGAATGTTCGGGTTCCGTCAGATGCGCTTTTGATTGGCGAAGGCCGCGGTTTCGAGGTGAGCCAAGGTCGACTTGGCCCAGGGCGTATCCATCATTGCATGCGCGCAATTGGTCAGTCCGAACGCGCTTTGGAGCTTATGTGCCGACGCGCAGTCTCTCGGACAGCCTTCGGTCGTCCTCTGGCGAAATTGGGCGCAAATTATGATATTATAGCGGATTGCCGTATCCAAATTGAACAGACGCGGCTTCTGTGCCTCAAGGCAGCCTGGATGATGGATCAAGGTGATGCGCGAGCCGCAGCGCCATGGATTTCCCAAATTAAAGTCGCCGCGCCAAATGTTGCGCTTAAAGTTATCGATGAGGCCATGCAAATGCACGGCGGTACAGGTGTGAGCCAAGACACGCCGCTTGCGGCGATGTATGCGGGCATGCGGACCCTAAGGTTCGCCGATGGACCAGATGCGGTACATCGTATGCAGGTCGCTCGGAAAGAGCTTCGTTCCTACACAAATCAAAAAAGTCTAACTTAACGAGATTTTTAGCTCGCTAATCTATAGAAACCCTTCGCAATCATTGCGGGGGATGAAATGAAAAATGGCACCGTCAACCAAGCTTTGATTTCCAGCCTAGACGCGCGGCGTTCAATAGGCCTAGCCGTTATATTTACGGCGACGATTTATCTATCGGCCACGCTTTTATTTTCTGTCCAGCCGATGTTTACGAAGCTGATATTGCCTTTGTTGGGCGGCGCTTCGAATGTTTGGAATACTGCCATGGTCTTTTTTCAGGCCATGCTGTTGGGCGGATATATATATGCTCATTTTGTTTCGAAATATTTGCCCGTAAGAGCGCAAATTTTTGTGCATCTTTGCGTGACTGCGGCGGGCTTTATTTTTCTTCCACTCGCGATACCGGCAGATATCACCCTACCTCAGAGCGGAATGCCGACGTTTTGGCTGTTAGGTCTTTTTGGTATGACCGTTGGGCTTCCATTCTTCGCTCTCTCCGCAAATGCTCCTCTTTTACAGCGATGGTTTAGCCTAACTGACCATCGTGATGCGGCCGATCCTTACTTCCTATACTCAGCCAGTAACGCGGCGAGCCTGATTATCCTCTGTGCCTATCCCTTTATTATTGAACCAAATACGCGTTTGGGTGGTCAAACTTTTAGTTGGATGCTCGGTTATGCCGCCTTGATAGTTATGCTGGGGTTTACGGCCTTTACTTTGACGCGCCGACTTGCGCCCGTTGCCAAGCGTGTTGAGGTCGCTGATAAAGAAAGACTTACTGGATGGAAGCAAAAGGCCTTCTGGGTTTTTTTAGCTTTTATACCCTCAAGCCTTATGCTGGGTGTTACGTCCTTTATGACGAATAATATCGCCTCAACCCCTTTTCTCTGGATTATGCCGCTGGCGCTTTACTTGCTCACATTTGTGATCGTCTTTGCGCGCAAGCCTTCGGTGAGTGCAAATGGGTTATCGCGGTTGTTCCCGTGGGTCGTTGTTCTGGGTTTCTTATTGATTGCCCCTAACTATCCTATCGGGTTTGCGGGTTACCAAATAAACACCTCTCCGCCGCCTATTATAAAAATTCCGCTTTTACTGACGGTCTATTTTGTCATTTCTCTCTACTGTCACGCAATTCTCGTTGAGAAGCGCCCTGCAGCGACGGGCCTAACAGAGTTCTATATTCTGATGTCCTTGGGCGGTGTATTGGGAGGTATATTTAATGCGCTGATTGCACCCGTAATTTTTAATGCCGTGTATGAATTCATGCTCGTCTTAGCGGTTGTGCTCTTCTTACGGCCGAGTGGAATTGAGATGCCGACAGCCGGAGAAAAGCCTTGGAATCTATTCTTCATCGGTCTTCTGGCAGCCGCATTTAATGCTGTCGTTCAATTTAGTTATGGCTCCGACGCCGCGCTTGTGGCTTTTATCTCAGTTGCGATTATTGCTATTTCTTGCATGCGGTTTGATTTTAGCAAGCTTTTGAAAATCGGCATGTTTGCTGGCCTCGGCGGCATTGCTATTGGTTTCGACTTATTTGGGTCTGAAAGTATCTATAAGGATCGTTCCTTTTACTCGCTCTTATCTGTGCGGGAAGACACGGGTTCGCATGGCAAAATCCACAAATTTGTTCATGGAGATACGGAGCATAATTACCAACTCCGGGAACCGAAATTACAATCCGTACCGACCTCATATTACATAGAGGGCGGCTCCATCCATGTTTCGATTGAACGCCTGCGTGACGCCCTTGGCGGCAATATAGATGTTGCGGTGGTTGGCTTAGGCGCGGGCGCTATGGTTTGTTATGAGCAACCCGGGGACAATTGGATTTATTTTGAAATTGATCCCGCGGTTGTTGCGCTTGCAATGAACACCAAATATTTCAACTATATCGAAACATGCGCGCCCAACGCAGATATCCGGATCGGAGATGCGCGCCAAAAACTCCAAGACATCGCCACAGTTTCGTTAGATATGGTCGTGATCGATGCATTTAGCTCGAACTCTATTCCTGCCCATTTGGTGACGAGAGAGGCCCTCGAACTCTATCAATCCCGTATGCGGCCCGATGGGTTAGTATTCTTCCATACGTCGAATAAAATGCTCGATGTCACATCCGTTGTGGCGCGTCTGGCTGAAGACGCGGGTTTGACAGCGCGCTACATCGAGATAGATGAATTTCCCGAAAACCCCTATGCCGAATATGGGTCAAGAGCCACGGGAATTTTGATGGGGCCCGATGCCATTATGCAAAGGGTCACGGCTGGGGAGGAGAGGTTTTCCGACTGGATGCCTAGCCGTCATGTAAAGGTGTGGACCGATGATTACAGCTCAATTTTAGGGACGCTTGTTGCGCAGACCTTGAAAGACGGAAAATCGACAGCCATAGAGCCCAAGTAATTTTATAAACGAGTAATTTTATAAACGAGTAATTTTATAGGAGTTCTCTCATGCCTTCATTTGATGTCGTATCAGAAGTCAATTTAGCCGAAGTCGAAAATGCTGTGCAAAATGTGACACGGGAAATTTCAACCCGCTATGATTTTAAAGGGTCAAACTCCTCGGTTGAAGTGAAAGATGGCGGGCTGACTATTCACGCAGATGATGAGTTGAAGCTGAAACAGGTTCAGGAAATCCTCAGGGGCAATCTCTCTAAACGCGGTGTCGAGCCGGGTCAGCTTGATTATGGTAAGGAAGAAAAAGCGACAGGCATGTCCGTGCGCCAGCGCATTACCGTGAAAGAGGGCATTGATAAGGAAACCGCCAAAAAGATTGTCAAAGCCGTGAAGGGCGAAAAAATCAAAGTACAGGTCGCCATTCAAGGCGAAGAACTCCGCGTCACAGGTAAGAAACGCGACGACCTTCAGGCAACGATGCAATTCATCAAATCCATGGGGATTGAGCAGCCGGTTCAATTTAAAAACTTCCGCGATTAGAACTGAGCCTTGACCTCCACCAAACCTCACCTATCCCGCCGCGCGTCTTCCCGCTCTTGCTTCGCCTCCACCTTGGCTTGTTCGGATTTTGAGGCGCGTTTGTTGTAGGGGTTTCTGTCGTGCTCATCGCGGAGTTCGCTCATATAGAGCTCGAGCAGGGGTTTCATGAGATCGCTCGGCATGCCGGGGACGAAGTCGGGGCGTTTTACGGGCGGGCGCGGCCGCGGCATATCGGCAGGGGTGAGAGGTGTGCGCACTTGCAGCTCGCTATCGCCCGGTAGGGGCCAGATATGCGGCAGCGCCAGCTCTTGCGTGTCCCACTCCAACCGCCGCAATTTCACTTGCTCACTGCGGAGCTTCACCGCGAGATGGAGACAGCGCAGCTGCTCATAGGCTGTTTCGCTTTCGGGTTTTGGTTTGGGGAATTTATGAGTTTGGCGCGGCATAGGTCTTTCATTAAGGCAAGGGGTTAGGGATGCGGGCCATCGAGGGAACCGCCGAGAATATGAAGGGACATAAGGACTGCCCGCAGGATCGGTCTTCGCGATGGAGGACCAAATAGAATATGTTTGTTTTACGCGATGACCGCACATCCGTTTGTAAGGCGAATATGCAAATCCTGCGGCAGCGGTTTGTAATATAACGGCCAGTCATAAACCCCCGAGTTGGCCCACTTGGAACCACGGGTCGGCTCTCGTTATAAAAGGTCCGGCACAGGCCTCAAAGTCACTTGAAGCTGCTCAACCCCGCTGTCCCTCGAACCGGTCCGCGCAATTTATCAAAGATAAAATGCAGGGTGTGCATTTTGCTGAAAGCAATTTGCACAAGGTGACGTCTACCTGTCCAATGTCCGAAAGAACGAGAGTAAATATGCGGGCAAAAATGGGGTGCGAGGAACAAGTTTTTCAATTATTTTATAAGCGATTGAAAGCGCGGTGTTTTTGCTGCGCGCGGGCGTGTTTGAAATGAGGATTAATCCCTGCGGCTGATTAAATCGCCGCAAGGATTGAGTGGAAATATCTCGGACGCCTATTTATATCCTCGGATATTTAATCGCGAGCAATTGCGCCCCGGAACATCAATGTCATCAATATTGACCCATTGCGCGACTTTGTTGAGGCCCGAAGGTTGAACAAAAACAACAGGCTTTTTGACTTCGACAATCATACCGCAATTTGAATTCATGCCCGGCTCTATTTTTGCCTGAAAGTCAGCTTGTTCTTTATAGGCTAAAGAATCTTGTAGCGCTTTTTCACGGGCGGCTTGAGCGGCGGCTTGGCGATCGAGTACAGCTTGTTTCGCGGCCTCTTCAGCTTTGCGCGCCGCGTCGACTTCATTTTTTAAAGCCTGCATTTTTCTGTCTTGGTCCGCATTTAGTCTATCTAATATATCTTGATAGATAGCGGCCTCTAAAACAGGGGAGGCATGTTTGTCCAAAGGCAAAATTGCCATGACTTGGGTTTTGACATAGTCACCGCCACCTACCGTTCTATACCCACCCGCATATCTGGTTTTATCAACATAGGTGCTCCACGCCGCTCTCCCCGATATCATACAGCTGTAAATACCGACTGCATTAGACGTATTGTAGGTCTGTCTGCCTTTTTGAAATATAACTTTTTCTAGGGCTGACAAATGTATGGTTTCATTTCCCCGTGACGGAATTGGAATGGCCTGACCTTTCCGTTCCAATTCAATCATTGCCTTCACAGACAGGACGTCAATCGAGCCTTTAAATTCCTCTTCGCAAATTTCTCGCACGCGTTTTCCCGCAAGCGTCCAAGGTTTCACACGCGCTCCCCATATAAATGGACCGCCCTCAATTTCGTGTTTTAAACTTTTTCTAAAGACTGCCAAGCTTGGTTTGTCTGAGTCCTCAGCTAAAACATCTCCCTCTCGCGCGAAATACTCTGCCAGCTCTTCTCCGCGGTCCAGTGAAATGGGACCTTTGTCATAACGTTTGCGCAAATGTTTCAGCAGTTTTTCAGTGTCCGCAGAGAGCGCCAGTTTTTCAGTGTCTTGCGCCTTAGCTGTATACGCTGAACCCAGCGTGGTTGATGTGATAATAGCGCCCATGACCAGTGATATGAAAGATGTGATTTTCATAGTTTTCTTCCCCAATAGCATAAGTGCAGAATTGTAACTGAAACTCTGCAACTTATATTTATATGACGGGAATGATTTCGCCTGGCAAGTCTACTCTAAAGCCCCTAGGCTTCGCATAGTGTTTTCTTTACGGGCCATTTCGTCTTTATCCCTGCAATTAGTCTAGTAGCGTACCGTGAGCCTCGATGCTTTCCTGTTCAAAGTCAAAGCAAGCCCAGAGACGCTGGAGTTAACCGGGCCGATGGCGGTGATTGAGAGTCATTATGATTTCACGCCGACGAGCTTTCGCGGTGGCACTGTGGTTAATGCGGCATAGGAGAACCAAGGCTCTTGTAAGTTCTTCGCCTACGCCCAGCTACAAGGACTCACTTAGGCCCAGACGCTATACTGTTTTGGCGCCTATTACCGCGAGGATGTGTTGCAAAATCCTGAAGGAGACAATCGCCAAAATATCCGAAATTTAATGGTCTATGGATGGGATGGATTGATTTTTGATGGGACGGCGTTGCATCCAAAAGGATAGGTGACGTCGTGATGGCGGATGTTACGTAAAGGTGGCGCGCCCGTTCCGTCAGCTAAGCCCGCTTAGATTTGCGTGTCGCCATCCTTTTGTCGGTAGAGCTTTGGACTAACGGGCTTCTGCGTGTCTGGGCCATTATATAAGGTCTCGGCCTGTTTGCTCGTAAAATTTTCTATGTGTTTCTTCTGAAGCCACTCATAATTTGCACAGATGTCGATGCCGAATATGAAAATTAAATCATCGAAGGGCAGCGGGGCCGCGACGGGCAAAGACCCTTGGGGTAATTCATGGGTTTCGCCGTTGATTGTTATTTCTGTGGCGGGATGTTTTTGCGAATCTAAAATGGGATGGATCTTATCGGAAATTTAATCGAAATCCTTCCCGTCACTTTTCGGCGTTGCTTGCGCGGCTGCGAGTGATGAAGCGGGCTTTGCTGCGGGTGTTTTTTTGAGCGTTTACGAAAAAATGGCATGAAATATCCCCACAGCGTTAATTTATTTGTTGGTGTGGATTAGGCGCAGAAAAGATTTAGGTCTATAGCGATAGGCGCGTGTTCTTCGGTGCCACGCACTGACATAGCGCAGTGAAAATTCTCTGTCGCTAACACCCTTGTTTATATCGCCAGTTGTTTGCCTGCGAGCAGTTACGTTTCAACCTCTACTGAGCTGAAATTACCGCCCATCAAAAGCTAAGCGTCCCCCGACCATCGTTAGGACGGGTTTTGCCGTCAGGATATCGGGGCCATCGGCTGTCATGATGTCCGTGTCAAAGACGGTTATGTCAGCCCGTTTTCCGACCTTTATGGAGCCCGTATATTCTTCTTGGAAGGCGGCATAGGCGGGCCAGATTGTGAACATTTTTAGCGCCTCTTGCGGCGTGACTTTTTGATCGAGGTTCCAATCCTCATTGCTAAAGCCCTTCAAATCCATGCGTTGGGTGGCGGCATAAAATTCTATGCGCGGATCTCCTACTTCTACAGGCGCGTCAGAGCCGCCCGCTATTTTTGCACCGCTATCGATGAGGGCGCGCCACGCATATGCGCCCGCGAGGCGGTCCTTCCCGAGGCGGCTCGGCGCGAAATGCAAGTCTCCGATGGCATGGCTGGGTTGCATAGACGGGATGACGCCTAACTCGACGAAACGGGGTATGTCGCTGGGTTCAATAATTTGCGAGTGTTCGATTCTCCACCGCGGCTCTTTCTCGGCCCATTGGGATTTTGGAACGCGGTTAAATGCCGCCTCGTACCAATCCAAAATCATACGATTAGCTCTGTCTCCAATCGCATGGGTATTGACTTGGGTTCCGTTTCGAAGTGCCGCATCGAAAATGGCTTGCGCGGCATCTTCTTTTAGTAGCAGAAGACCTGAGTTTTTCTCATCATCTGAATATGGCGCTAAGAGTGCCGCGCCGCGGGACCCTAATGCACCGTCCGCATAGAGCTTGATTGCGCGGGTTGTAATTAACTTGTTAGGGGCTGACCGCATTTGTCGGACATTGGACAAATTTGGCGTTTTTGCGGGCAGCAGATCTAGGGAATTATAGACCCTAATCTTTATCTGTTTGTCTCGGGCGAGGGAATTAAGCAAGGGGATATCCGATGGATTAACGGACATCGAATGGATATTTGTCCAGCCGCGAGCGGCGTAAAGATCTGCGCCGCGGATATAGGCTTCGCGTTTTCTCTCGTCCGTCAATGCAGGCATGAGGGGTTGAACAAGCGCTGCGGCATTATCAATTAGCATGCCTGTGGCTTCGCCTGCGTCTGTGCGGTTGATTGCGCCGCCAAAAGGGTTGGCCGTTTCATGGGTGATGTTGGCTTTATTGAGTGCAAGAGAGTTTACGACGCTCGCATGGCCATCGGCGCGCTCTAATATGACGGGGTGGGAGGTTGTGACTGCGTCGAGATCTGCCTTGTTTGGAAAACGGCCCTCTGGCCAATGCGTTTCAATCCAGCCTCGGCCGTAGATTGTCTGACCCGCTGGCGTAACCGAAACAACCTCAGCCAGCTTGTTTTTCATGTCTTCAATAGAGTTTGCCTCGTCCAGATTTAAGGTCATTTCACGCAGGCCAATGCTAATTAAGTGCCCATGCGCATCCGTAAATCCTGGGTATGCGGCAGCCCCCTTGAGATCTATAATTTTGGAATTGCCTTCTGCGTTATTTTTACACCAATCACCGACATTTGGCCCAGCATAGGTAATCGTGCCTTTCCGAATGGCAACCGCTTGAACAACAGGGGCTTCGTCGCGTGCCGTATAGATTGGACCGCCCGATATACACCAAGCTCTGGCGAAGTTATTGGTCGTGATTTCCTTCGCGTCCGGTTGGCAAGCGACAAGGGCGTTTGCGGCAAGCAGAGGGTATAATATATTTTTTAGGACAGTCATGGGGCTCTCTTTCTTGCTCCCCTATGGCCCGAAAATATATCAGGCCGCAAGCCCTGAGGTCTTACGACTCTCTAAAACTCTGTCCATCGCACTTAATAGTTCAGTGAGTTTTACAGGTTTAGCAAGCGCGTCATCCATACCTATGTTTTTGCACAGGCGCCTCTGTTGATATTGTGGATCAGCGGTTAGTGCGACAATCGGAATGTTTGTGTAGGGTTCTTGGGACCCTCGTATCGCGAGCGTTGCCTCAATTCCGTCCATGACTGGCATATGTATATCCATCAATACAATGTCATATTGCGCATTTTCAGCTTGGGCGGCGTCTAGCGCAGAGATGGCTTCTACCCCGTTTTCTGCAACATCAATATGTTTCACAATAGACCCCAGAAGAGAGGAAACAACCATATGGTTGGTAGGGTTGTCGTCAACGACGAGCATTTTCAACGCGGCGTACTCGGTCTCTTCCGTAACGGCGTTTTCTAACATGCCGTCGACAAGGTCACGACTTGTGTTTTGTCGGCGGTCTTCTTCTTGACGCCTGTCTTCTTGGATCGGCAGCGACAAGGCGATGATCGTACCTGTTCCAATCTCGGATTTTGCGGTGATTTTGCCGCCCATAAGTTCAATCAATTGCTTAGTGATGTTCATGCCTAGACCCGTCCCACCAAATCTGCCGGAAATGGATTTATCTGCTTGTGTGTAAGCTTCGAAGAGATTTGATAATTGCGCTTTGTTCATGCCAATGCCTGAGTCTTTAACAACAGCGACCAAACTGCGACCGCGCTTATTCTCTATCGTCGTAAGCAAGACCTGAATCTTCCCCGCTGGCGAAAACTTCACAGCATTCGAAATTAAATTGTTGAGACACTGTTCATATCTATGTGAGTCAAACAAAATTGTCTCTGGCACTTTAGCGTCAATACGGCACTGCAAATCAATGCCATTTTCTACTGCTTTCTGTTCCCAGAGCGCACAAACAGCCTCGACGGACTCTCGCGGTGAGGCGGTCTGAGGGTCTAATTGAATTTTGGCCTCGGCTAATTTGGTGTGCTCTAGGCTTTCATCTACAATGCGAACAATTTTTTCGGCTGATGATTGGATGAGCTCCAATTTAGGCAATATCTTTGGATTGCCATAATGATGAATGAGGGCGTCAGCGATTCCCACAACTGCATTCATTGGCGTCCTTATTTCATGGGATAGTCGGCCTAAAAACGCATTTTTTGCGCTCAGGGATTTCTCCGCTCGTTCAATCGCTTTTCTGAGGTCATCTTGAACACGTAATTGGGAGGTAACTTGGGAATAGAAAAATATATAGCTTGTTACGGTTCCTGATTCCGAAATTTGTGGTGTTGCTTGAACTTTCACCCAGATTGGGTCCGCTTGATTGTCAAGTGTTCGAAATGTGCCACTCCAAGGTTCGTTTTTTAGGTGGGCTTTCTTCCACACTTTTTTTAATTTTTTGAAGTCCTCGGGATGAACAACATTTCTGATGTCGTCATTAAGTAGTCGGTGGGTAAGCCCGTTACAGTGTTGCTGATCCCCAAAATTCCCGACGTCATGAAACTTGTATTTTTCAATATCAAACAGGATGTAACCTGCATCGCTACTTTCTAGCGCGACCTTAAGAGCATGCTTCTGGGCATGAGACTCCGTGATATCGCGGCAACCCATCATATAAAGACCGTCTAGCTCCATGTCTTGACTGAACTCTACGCGCTTGCCCGACGGCGTTACGAAATTGAGGTGACTGTTTGAGGACCCGCCAGAGCCGAGAGCTTTTAAAAACTGTCTTTCAACGAGGTCTACAAATACAGCGGGATCTCCCGGTCCAAAATCGCCACGAGCGGCAAGCTTTTTTACGAAATACAATAGGCTGGAGTTTGTCAGATCAATGGAGTCGTCGATTTCTAAGATGCCCGCAATGTCCTTATCGAAAAATTTGATTTGTAAATCGGCATCGACAATTATTATGGCCATTCCCAAAAGGCGGCCTGCGCGTGCAAGCCATTCAAATTGCAGAGCCTGCAGATTTGATAGGGGTATTTGCGGGTCGGTTGAGATGGTTTGCGATAATTCTGTCATTTTTGCACCCGGCCTTTAGAGATTAGTCGAGTTTAGCAGTAAAAAGCGAAAAACAAGTTAAGGTGTCCCGAGGCGATTTTTAAGGTTGTAGAGGGTTCTACGAAGGGGCTGGGCTGGTTATCCATTGTATGGGTCAGGCGATGTCAGGTACCGGCTTCGCCGATTACGTCCGTCATAGGCCGGGCGGGCATCAGCGAAAGCCGCCGAAGCCACACGCCGCAATGGAAATTTACATGTGGGGTAGGGGCTTTCCCTTTACTGAAACGCGAGTGAGGCGTGGTCAGAAAGCGGTTTTGTAAGATAGCTAAACAACGTGCGGCTCTGCGTTGTTATCATCGCTGTGACAGGCATGCCGGTTACGACATCTATGTCACCTAGGGCCGCCAAATCCTCTGGCTCAACTGAAATTGACGCCGTGAAGAACATTTGGCCCGTTTGCTCATCGACGGACATATCGGCTGCGATATGGGTTATATTCCCAATGATTTCAGGTGTGCTGTTAACATCAAACGCATCAAACCTAAGCCGGGCTTGCTGACCGAGGTAAATTTGGTCAATATCGACAGGGCTAACTTTTGCCGACAAAATAATTCCCTGGTCCTGAGGTACCAGCTTCATAACTGTTTCTCCGGGACGGATAACGCCGCCGGAGTTAAAGACAGTTAGCTCATGAACTTTGCCAGAGACAGGAGCCTTGATGACTTTGCGTTCTAATTGATCATCAAGATTTCCATACTGCTGCTCTACGCCCAATAATTCTGTTTCCGCCGCCTCAATTTCGGTGAGGGTATCTTTTC
>CALLBD010000088.1 GCA_938001915.1 uncultured Caulobacterales bacterium
TGATATCCTGAAAGGCGAGACGCAATCGCCGGCTTATCTGGCGATGAACCCCGCCGGACAAATCCCGCTCTTGCAGCTCGATGATGGGCGTACGCTGGCAGAGAGCAATGCCATCTTGATGTTCTTTGCCGAAGAGACGCCCTATATTCCGCTGGGTAGTTTTGCGCGCGCCAAGGCATTGCAATGGATGTTTTGGGAACAATATCGCCATGAACCCGCCATCGCGGTTGCGCGCTATATCTCTCATTATGCCCCTGAGCGGAAAGCGGAACTGCCAAAGCTTCATGAGAAAGGCCGCGCCGCGCTGAATGTGATGAATGGTCATTTATCGACCCGCCCCTATTTTGTCGGCAGCGGCCCAACCGTCGCGGATATCGCGCTTTATGCGTACACCCATGTTGCGGATGAAGGCGGATTTGATCTGTCTGACTATCCGCATGTTCAGGCGTGGTGCGCGCGCATGGCCGAGCATTCGCGGCATATTCTCATCACGGATATCCCCGCATGACCAGTTTTCGCTATCGGGCCTTTGAAGCCATTTTGCGTTGGACCAAAGCCGATCGCTTGATTGGCAAAGCCGTTGATGGCGCGCCAGGGCGAGCGGCGAAACTCCCCGGACGTTTGAAATCCCGCACAGAATGCCTCGAAATTGAAGGGCGCGACCTATGGATTATTCACCCCAAATCTGGCGCTGGCGAGGCGGCCTATGTGCATTTCCACGGCGGCGCTTATGTCCTTGGGTTGATGCCGTTGCATTTTGGCCTCGCAGAGCAGCTGAGTGACCGCGCGGGGGTGAGTGTTCTGCTCCCCGATTATCCGCTCGCCCCCGCCGCGCAAGTCGGCGAAATTACGGCGTTTGCGAACCGCGTTTATGAGGCCGCCTTAGAGCGCTGGACCCATGTGAAAATTGGCGGCGGTAGTGCAGGCGGGAATTTAGCGCTGGTACTGGCGCTGCACCGCAAGGCGATGAATGCGCCGCAGCCTCCGCATATATTGCTCATGTCGCCTTGGGTGGATTTGGAAATGGCGCACCCCGCCAATGACGGGCCAAGCGATGAAGTCTGTTTTTCCGATGCCACGGATTTGCGCCGCGCGGCCAAGCTCTATGCGGGAGATGTCGCCGTCACCGACCCGCGGGTTAGCCCGATATTCGCGGAGCTCTCAGGCCTCGCGCCTATCTCGATTGTAACGGGGGATGTGGACCTGCTCCATACGGATATTTTGCGCTTTGCGGATAAAGCCAAAGCGGCGGGCGTGCTCTCAAAGCTCGCCATCTATGGGACATTGGGCCATATTTTTATGCTCTATCCAACCCCCGACCGCGAAAGCGCTTTGGTCGAAATGGGCGACATCCTGCGCCGCTAACCTCACAAACTGTTTAAGGGCAATGCAGCGCTGTTGGCAGCTTTGCCCTTGAAACCACGCCGATAGTCGTCACAACTTATTTCAAAATAAACAATCGGGATGACGGATATGGCTTTACGAGCTTATGACTGGGTAGAGTTTCACGCGAAGACAACGCCCGATAAACGCGCCGTGTATGACCTCGCGAGTGGTAGGGACTTTAGCTATTCTCAGATGCATGACCGCGTCGCGAAAGTCGCAGGCATGCTCCGAGAGAAGGGTATTCGGCCCGGCGATCGCGTGGCCTTCCTCTGTTTGAATACAACAGATGTGATGGAGCTCGTCTTTGGGTGTTGGCGTATCGGCGCTGTGTGTTTGGCGCTAAACTTCCGCCTGACCCCCCCAGAGCTGGCCTATATTTTAAACGATTCAGAGACGTCTTTGGTCCTCGTCGATGCGCCCTTCGCGCCGCTCATAGAGCCCACCAAAGCCCTCACGAGTGTGACTCATTGGATGACCACGGATGGCGTCGGCGGTCCGAGTGACTATGAATTAGCTTTGGCGGAAGCGGAGGCGGTTTATGACTACCATCCGCAAAGCCTCGAAGATCAATGTTTGCTCATGTATTCTTCGGGTACGACGGGTTCGCCCAAAGGCGTGATTATCACCCATGCCATGCTGGATTTCACGGCTTCCGCTGCGGCGCGTCTTGGCGCGTCTGGGCCTGATGATGTCTCGCTGAACAATATGCCGCTCTTCCATATTGGCGGGTTAAACGTCACAGCACTGCCCTCAATCTGGAGCGGGGCAACCTGCGTGATTATGCGCATGTTCGAACCCGAGGCGACAATCAAAGCTATCTCAAATCCAGACCTTGGCATTACGGTTATGTTCTGTGTGCCAGCGGCCTATAATGCGATGCGCGCCAGCCCTTCTATGGAGACAGCGGATTTCTCCCGCATTAGTTTGGCATTGTGCGGTGCGGAAACTGTGCCGGAAGCTTTGATTAATTGGTGGCTCGCTAAGGGTATCACTATCCAAGAGGGTTACGGGATGACCGAAACGGCGGCGGCAGGGACGATGCTGCTCAAGTCAGATATCCCGCACCGCATTGGCTCTGCGGGGCGTCCGCTTATTCACTCGCGCATCAAGATTGTCGATGAAACCGGCAATGAAGTTCCGCGCGGCACGCCCGGTGAAATCTGGTTCAAAGGCCTGTCTGTCACGCCCGGCTATTGGCGCAATCCCAAAGCCAATGCAGAGAGCTTCACCGATGGCTGGTTCCATTCGGGCGATATCGGCATCATGGATGAGGACGGCTATATCTCCATCGAGGACCGCGTGAAGGACATGTATATTTCAGGCGGTGAGAATGTGTACCCCGCCGAGATTGAAGGTCTGCTCTATGAGATGGACCAAATCGTCGAAGTCGCCGTGATTGGCGTGAAAGACGAAAAATGGGGCGAAACGGGCTGTGTCTGCGCGGTCGTAAAGGAGGGCGAGAGCTTATCGCTCGAAGATGTGTTAGCGCATCTGGACCGGCGTATGGCAAAGTTCAAACTGCCGTCCCATCTGCATCTTATGACCGAACTCCCGCGCGGCGGCACGGGGAAGGTGCTGAAGTTTGAATTACGGAAATCCGTGCCAGAGGCGTTGGGGTTGTAATTTATTTAGCTGGATGGTGTTTGGCGAGGAATGCTAGCACCGCCTCAGCGACGGCGTCTGGTTGTTCTGGCAGCAGCGCATGTCCCGCATTTTGAATCTCGACAATCTCAACCTCTTGCGGGCATTTATCCCTTAGGGTGTAAGCGTTTTCAATCGGCGCAATTCGGTCTTGCATTGGCTGTATAATCAACATCGGAACACCGCCCGCACAGTGCCAGCTGGTATCTTCCCAGCGTGTGACAACTGCTTTGCCTTGCGCAATCGCGGTCTTGGTGTGCCATCCGCGCGTCCAATGATTGGGAATGTCATTGCCTTCTGCGAAGAAGGCATAACTCACGTCTTTCATGCGAGATTTGTGGGATTTCATCGGGTTGAAAATGTTGCGTAAGGATTGTTCGGCCTCGGGTTCCATATTGACTTGCCCACCTGCGGCGAGGAGGATGACGGCTTTGATGTTCGCATTTCCAGTCGGACGATCTAAATAGCTAACATCAAAACCACCAAGGCTTTGACTTTCGAACGCATTATATCTCACCACTCTGTTACCATAAGCATGGCCAATCAGGACAGTTGGTTGTTCATAATCGCAATCATATGCGTTTGCAGCATGAATGGTGAAAGCTGCGCTGTAAGAAGTCTCGGATAATCCAATGCCACTGTCTCCTATTCCGCCAGGGTCAATTGATAATGTTTTGTACCCTTTGGAATTCAACGTCTTATTTAATTCGTTGAAGTCGCTTGCTTCGCGTCCGGCGCTTGGAAACAGTATGACGCATGGACCAAAACCCGATTTTCGGTAAGTCAGAAGGCCTTCGCTGGTTTCAATTACCTTAAGCTCTCCGATAGACTCCCGCGCAGGATCATTTGGAAATGGTACATGTGCTGCGAGAAATAACCCCGCAACGATCATCACAACAGTGGAGGCTAGTGCAAAGTATGGAGTCGTTCGGTTCAACAAACGCATACGCTAAAGCGGCATGGGGCTGTCGTGGAAAATCTTTCGCATGAGCGGGATGAAACTCTCTAGGCTATCGGCCTCGAAATCGGGGTCGAAAGCGGGCGCGTCCCATTCGTCCACGAGTTTTACCGCATAGTCATACCACGGCTCGTCTTTCCATTGTAGGCGCAGGTCTGTCGGCGCGCCCATATAGTGATAATAATGCTCGCCTTGGAAGGCTTGGTGATTGCGCAGCACGTGATAGCTGTCCTCGCTTACATAGGGCCGCAGCATCTCTGCGACGATGGGGCCGTGGTTCGGGACATTGATGACTTTCGCCATGTCGTGGCAGAGCGCGACAACAATTTGCTCATCGCTCGCGCCGTCTCGCCGCGCGAGGGTCCCGCACATCAGGGCGTGCTGGAGCTGATCGCAGGCAAAACCAAGCGTCGCATTTTCGAGCTGTTTCAGCATGTCGATGAAGCGGTCTGCCGTCTTGCCAAAGTCGACCTTATGGGCCGCGCCGATTGTCTGCCAGTCCTCTAGCGTGCCGTCTTGCATGCGCGTGAATTTGGCTTGCTGGCTGACAAGCGCTGGGTCGGTTTTGATAACGTCTTCGAGGTTTTGAGCGTCTAACATGATTTTATCTCCCCTAGTTTTCGAAACATATAGCTGGATATCTCCTCCACCGCAACGCGGGGGAGGTGGGCCGCGCAGCGGCTCGGAGGGGGTGAGGCGCGTCCGCGCCTCCAGGAGGTGTTTTCGTGAGGTGATGGCGTTTCTTGGCGCGACAGACGTCGCGCACCCCCTCCGTCCTGCGCTCCGCTTCGGACACCTCCCCCGCTAACGCGGTGGAGGAGAGGCCGTGATTGCCTCGAGCCTCTCTCGCGTATAATTCGGAATTTTCACCGGTCTTCGCGTCGCCTCATCGACGTAGACATGCACAAATGTGCCCTGCGCGCTGGCAGTGGTGTCGCCATTGCGGAACAGGCCGATTTCATAGGTTACGCTAGAGCTGCCGATACGCGCGGCGCGGAGGCCTGCGGTGATTTTATCGGGGAAACTCATCGGCGCGAAATAATCGCAAGAGGTGCCCACGACTAAACCAATGACCTCGCTTTTGCCAATCTCTAACAGGCCAGTATCAATCAGCCAACGGTTCACGACGGTATCGAAATAGAAGTAATAGACCGAATTATTCACATGGCCATAAACGTCATTATCCGCCCAGCGCGTTTGCAAAGGGAGGTGATGCGGGTAGTCATCGAGGGCGTTGGGCGTGGGCCTACTCACAAAATCGTCTCATAGATTTTCATCACGGCCTCATGGGTCATTTCTCGGGCGTTGTTCATGAGCAGGCGGTCTTTGGTCATGGCATCATCGGCCATCATTTTTATGGCGTCGCCGGGGATGTTGACCTCGGTTAGCGTTTGCGGAACGCGGGTCGCGTTTTTAATTCTGATCATCTCATCCACCAGAGATGCCCCTGTTTGCCCCACGCCCAAATCACTCGCGATTTCGCCGTACCAGTGGTCGGCTTTGGGTTGATTATATTTCATAACCTCCGTCAGCACGAGCGCATTGGAGAGGCCATGCGGGACATGGAAAAACCCGCCGAGCGGATAGGCGAGCGCATGGACCGCCGCGCAAGGGGCATTGGAAAAAGCTTGCCCCGCCAGCATCGCGCCCATCAACATTTCATTGCGGGCCTCGACATTGGTCGGTTCATTCACGGCTTCGACGATATTATTTCGCAGCTTGCGCAGCGCCGTTAGCGCCAGCGCATCGGAGATAGGGTTTTTCAGGCGAATGGAGGTGTAGGCCTCAATCGCGTGGACCATGGCGTCTATGCCCGTGCTCGCCGTGATGGAGGCGGGCAGGCCGAGGGTCAGCTCTGCATCAAGCAATACGCGGTCGGCATAGAGACTATCGGCAACGACGCCTTTTTTGGCCGTTTTACCTGTGGTCAGAATGGCAACATTGGTGACTTCGCTGCCTGTGCCAGAGGTCGTCGGGATAAGGAGAAGCGGGAGCTTCGGCCCCTTGGCATTGCCCACGCCATACATCGTCTCTAGAGGTTGGTCACACCCCGCCAGATGCGCCGCGACCTTGGCCGTATCCATAGGCGACCCGCCGCCAAACCCAATAACCAGCCCTGCGCCAAAGGCTCGGATGCCGTCAGCGATTTCAAGGACAATTGTGTCGGGCGGGTCGGCGATGACTTGGTCGAAAATCTGGACGTCAAATCCTGCGTTTTCCAGCGCGTCAATACCCGCGTCCATCAACCCCAATCCGCGCACACCTTTATCGGTGACAATAGCAATGCGTTTATTCGCGGAAAGCCCTTCAACAAATAAATCCAACTTCGCTGCCCCGCCAGGCGCGATACGAATGTCGGAGACTGTTTTGAATGTGTGCATGGGGGGAGGTTAGAGGAAATGCGGGCGTTCGTCACCTGTTGTTTGTAATCGGAAATTCGTAAGCCAAATTATTTTAAAATGTCGGGCAAGTGAATTTTCCAAGCAAGAACTTCTTCGTCTTTTGACTTTCGGGGTGGAATTAAATGCCCAGCGTGACCAGAAGATTCAATCGCGCGATTTATATCCATAAATGTCGGTTTGTTCTCATATATCGGGTCATTGAAATTTGCGGTCCCAAAATCGACGACTTTTCCTGAAAGATTACTATGCGGAATCCATTCTATAGCGCGAATACATTTTCCGTTTTGCCAACGTTGAAAAGAGCAAGGGTCGCCAGCTGAAGTGCTGTAAATACTCAATACTTCCGCATAGCCAGACAGTAATTTCAATATCGGTGACGAATAATTTCCTAATGGGTTAGTGCACCACCCAATGGCGAAATATGTGCCATTGTGGGGTTGAGATATTATCAATTCGTGTTTTGTATAATTTGGCCACATGGTGATTTCTGGTCTGCGTGTAGAAATGGCAGAAATCAGGTCTGCTATTGAGTCATGACGGAAGGCGAAATAGCTACATTTTCTGCTATTGAAATTTAGAGGCTCTTTCCCAAAATATGGCGCCATTTCAGACTTGTCCATTCTACTGCCGTCTGGATGTCTGTGAGCTTCGTAATAGGCACTATGTTGCTCATAAAAAGCCGTGGCATCAGTCTTGGTCATCAATCCACGGTCAACCAAAACTCTGTTCCGGCTATCTTGAGCCATAATTTCTCCTGACAGACTAAGTAATGTTTAAAGAGACAATTGCCTTATATCCGAGTAAATGTCGTGCCTAGTATGCCCCTCACATCGTCAGAATAACTTTCCCCATCGCCTTTCGGCTTGTGAGTTCATCGAAGGCGTCGGCGAATTTTTCTAGGGGGTAGTGATTGCTGATGCGGGGTTTGATTTTTCCGGTCTTTAGCATCTCCGCAATTTCGCCGAGGTTTGCCATATGGTCTTTGGTGTCGCGCTGTGTCCACGCGCCCCAGAAGACGCCGCGAATATCGATGGATTTTAGAAGCGCGAGGTTGAGCGGGATGCGCGGAATATCGCCAGCGGCAAATCCGATAACGAGATAACGTCCGCCCCAATTCATCGCGCGCACGCAAGGCTCTGCGAATTTATCACCGACGGGATCATAGAGGACATCCGCTCCGCCGAGGTCTTTGATGGCTTTTTTGAGGTCTGTGTCGCCTGAATAATTGATGGTTTCATCCGCGCCGTGTTCGCGGCAGACTGCCAGTTTTTCATCTGTGCTCGCGCAGGCAATGACGCGCGCGCCCATAGCTTTACCGAGCTCAACGGCTGCGAGACCTACGCCGCCCGCCGCACCGAGCACGACCAGCGTTTCGCCCGCTTTTAATTCTGCGCGTTGTTTGAGCGCATAATAGGAGGTGCCGTAAACCAGCACTAATCCCGCCGCGATATCAAAGGGCATATCGCCAATGGGTCCAACGACTTGCACGGGGGCCACGACCTCTGTGGCGAAGGCGCCGACCTGCCCGAGGTAGGAGACACGGTCGCCAACTTTCAAATGTTTCACATCGTCGGCGGTTTCGCTGATGATGCCTGCAGCTTCACCGCCCGGGATGAAAGGGAAGGGCGGCTGTGCTTGATATTTTCCGATAGAGATGAGGATATCCGGAAAGTTCACGCCGGCAGCTTTCAAGTCTATCCGAACATGGCCGGGTTTCATCGGCGCAGGCGCAATCTCTTCTACGGCATGTTTGTGATAGTCTTGGAATTTATGGACCTGAAGGGCTTTCATTGGAGACTCCACTTGGGTTTGCGTTTTTCGACAAAGCTAGAAATGCCCTCGATGCCCTCGTCCGAGAGCATGCAGTCTGCGAAGACTTCTGCGGCGTAATCCATCATCCCCACGCCCGATTTATCGCGCGAAGAGAGGATGAGATGTTTCGTGGCTGCGATGGCGTTAGGGCCGCATTTCAATACGCCCTTCCGTATCTTGGCTTCAATGGCTTCTAAGCCCGCAACATCTGGCGCGATTTCATCGACTAAGCCGTAGCTTTGGGCCTCAAGCCCCGTAAACCGCGCGCCCGTAAGCATGATGCGGCGCGCTGTTGGCAGGCCGACGCGCGCGACAACGAAGGGCGCGATTTGCGCGGGCGGGATGCCGAGCATGGTTTCTGTCAGCGAGAATTTCGCATCTTCGGCGGCGAGGATAACGTCCCCGCAGCACATCATCCCGAGGCCGCCTGCGATGGCGGCGCCTTCAACGAGGCATATCACGACTTGCGGCATCTCATTCAGCGCAAGAAAGACATCGCCAATACCGCGGTTCATCTGGGTGACTTGTGCTTTGGTGACGCCGGGCGCTTGCATCGCATTAAAGCTCTTGAGGTCGCCGCCTGAGCAAAAGACGCCGTTTCGCCCGCGTAGCGTGATGCCGCGCAGGGTTCTATCACTGCGAATGGCGTCCATAACCGACAGTAGTTCCGCGCACATCTCATCGTCGATAGCGTTCTTATTCTGGGGGCTGTTTAGCCAAATCGTCAACCAGCCATCGCTTCGCGCCGTATCTAGCTTGGTTGTGGTAGGTAAGTTTGGCATAACGCTATTCATATTCGTCATTTGACCCGTCGCTGCAATAGCCATAGCTGAATGCTATTCATTTATTCGGAGAGACCCTCATGAGAGAAGCCGTCCTTGTTTCAACAGCCCGCACACCTATCGGCCGCGCCTATCGCGGCGCTTTCAATGCCACGCCGTCTCCGACGCTGGCAGGCCACTGTATTGATCATGCGGTCAAGCGGGCCGGGATTGACGGGGCGGAAGTCGCGGATGTTGTAATGGGTTGTGCGCTGCAGCAGGGCGTTCAGGTGACAATTGGCCGAAATGCTGTGCTGGCCTCTAACCTTCCCGTAACGGTCCCCGCCGTGAGTATTGACCGTCAATGTTCCTCTGGCATGGTGGCCATCGGGATTGCGGCGCGGAAGATTATGTGCGGCGAAGCCGATATTGCGATTGGCGGCGGCGTAGACTCTATTTCTATGGTGCAAACGCCAGAGATGCGCGTTGCGCCAGACCCCGCCGTTGTGGCTAAACATCCAGCGGCTTACATGCCGATGTTGCAAACCGCCGAAGTCGTCGCCTCGCGCTATAATGTCTCGCGCGAGCGCATGGATGAATATGCCCTCATGAGCCAACAGCGCACACATGCCGCGCAGCAAGCGGGCGCATTTGACGATGAAATTGTCCCGCTCGAGTCGACCATGAAAGTCATGGA
>CALLBD010000089.1 GCA_938001915.1 uncultured Caulobacterales bacterium
TCGGACACGCCTGGAAAGGTTTTCAAGTTAGATTCGATTTTGCCTGCGCTATGTTCAATCAATTTTGCAATAACGCGCGGCGGCATATCATGTCGTGACAAGGCCGCCTGCCGTATCAAATCATCATCTGCATGTATCTCAGCTATCATCTCGGCAGTCTCTTCCGAAATTATCGCCCCATCATTGGCGGCCAAGCGCGCCGTGGCCACACTATCGCCGAAACTTACAATGGCATGAGACACATGAAGGCTGAGGGTTTTGCGCTGGGCAATTGCGCGTATTTTATCTGCCGCGCGAGACCGCAATACCTGCGTCAAATCCTCGTCCGATAATATGGGCGAAGACGCCAAAACGGGTACGGCAATCGAGTCGATATCATTGATGAGGGCCAACGCAATATGACGCGGCAGATTTGGAGAATTCCGCAAAGTCACAGACAGGGCGCGGCGTACAAGTGCGGACACATCTTCGCAAATGCGTTCCATAAGTTTTGTTGCGAAGGCCCGCTCGGCCGCACTAAGCTCTATGTCGCGCAAAGTACGGCCAAGTTTTTGGACGGCATTGGCGCGCGATTCAGCGGTGGAGCCTTTCAGGGCTTGCCGAATGGTCGACTTTCCCAGACTATTTACGAAATTGGCAAGTAAGGTCATCAAAGCTCTCTATTAGTCGCGACACAATAGACAAGCTTCGCTTAATCATGCGTTAAGCATAAATACGCAGAACAAAAATTTATTAGAAAAATGGTACCGCCTCTTGGTCTCGAACCAAGGACCTCTGGTTCCACAAACCAGCGCTCTAACCAACTGAGCTAAGGCGGCATCCTTATCGGTGCGACCGATTAGAGCAGACAGGAAAGAGGTGCAACCCCTTTCCCGTCTTCAATCTGTATTTAGCTTTAGAATAAAATTCTAGGTACGGATATTTTTAAATCCTTGAGAACCAAGCTTCTCTTGACGGACAATATAGTCGTGTAAGACTTGAGCTCTATCCGCAGGGTCCGGATGCGTTGAAAGAATCGTGGGCTGACGGGACCGTGACTCAGCCGCCATCTTTTCCCAGAGCTTCACGGACTGATACGGATCATATCCCGCCTTGTGCATATAGTTCGCGCCGAGCAAATCTGACTCAGTTTCGTGCTGACGTGAGTATGGAAGGGTGAAACCAATAAGCGCGCCCAAGCCCAATGCCTGTTGGAGCAAGGCCGTTTGTTGATTGGCTCTGTTTAAGCACGCATTTCTTCTGCTCGCTTCAACTTTACTACATTGCTTGGCAAGCTGACTGCCACCAAGAATTGTGCCGCCAACGACCGCGACCTGCGTCAAATTCTGACGCGACACGCGCGCGCGGGCATGTTCGCCTGCTACGTGACCGACTTCGTGACCCATGATGCCAGCAATCGCATCATCTGATTCCGCGAAATCCATCATACCCTTGTAGAAGCCAACTCGGTTACCAGGCAGGACAAAGGCATTTTTCGTATCTTGATCGAAAACTTGGAAGTCCCACGATTCATTTGCGAAAGGTGAAACGCGCGAAATTCGACTACCGATATTGCGTAGGCGCGACGTGTAACGCGGATCGCTCGACGTCGGGAGCTTTTGCTTCATTTGGGTCCAACTAGACGCAGCGGCATCAGACAAGGCCGCGGCATTCGGGGCAAAAGCTAGAAATTGCTTTGAGCCCGTATGGGGGTTCGTTGTGCATCCTGAAACAGAGGCCCCCGCCGCAACAGTACCTCCGGCGAGCAGACCTTGTAATAGCTTCCGCCGCGGCATGAAGGCTTCGTGGGGCGCAGCCTGTCCGTCGTGTGAGTGGTCATGATTACACATAATTTGTCTCCGTTCAGTCAAATAACCCTAGCATAATTTGGGTTCCATCACAAATACGCGACAAAGGGTTGTATTGCATTAACACCGATAATGGATGAATGTTCAAATGAATTTTACGTCAGAGCTCGACCCATTTATGAGGCATTCATGATTAAACCTATCCTTTTTGGTGGTTCAGCCATCGCCATAGTCCTGCTGGGGGCAGTGTTTATTCTGCCAGGACTCGTGCCAACGGATACGTATCGCGATAAATTAGAGTCTGACCTTAGCCGCGTTTTCGCGCGCGATGTGCAGATTACCGGGGACATCAAGCTTAAGACATTCCCCATTCTCCAAATCGAAACTGGCGCTATCAGCTTGGCAAATCCGCAAGATTTCACCGACGGTCGATTCGTGGACTTGGACGCCATGTCAGCAAAGGTACGGCTCTGGCCACTCTTAAAAAAGCGAGTCGAGATTTCCGCTGTAACGTTGCAATCCCCCATGATTCGTCTGGAAAAGCGGGCCGATGGTCGCACAAATTGGCAAACGGAAAAGAGTGACGCAGAGCCTATTGAGGACCCCGGTCCCTTTAAGCGGGATGGGCGATATACTGAATATGATCCCTCCCTGGCCTTGCTCAAAATTGAAAATGGTTTTCTCGAATATAAAGATGGCGTAGAAAACCAAACCTACACAATAGACAAAATCAACATTGATTTGCGCGCCCCAGGCCTTGATCAAAAGCTGAGCTTGAAAGGGGATCTCGCCTTTGACGGACTAGCCGCAAATCTAAATGCGGAAATTAATTCGCCTGCCGACTTTCTAAATGGGACAGAAACTGGATTTTCAGCCGAGGTTGAAACGACAGAGGCAAGATTTGATATCACGGGTGAATTCTTGGCCAGCCAAGACATCGCTTTGACAGCCGGCTTTGAAACCAGCTCACAATCGCCCAACGCATTGGCCGCGCACCTCCCACTACCCGAAGACATTAACCTGCCCTCTCTTTCATCTATCGATGCTAGGGGACAGCTGTCTTACGGCCCAGAGACAACCAATTTTCCAAAACTTGAACTTGCCGTTGAAGGTGCCGGCATAAACGCCAGCTTTAATGGTAATTTTGATTTGGCCGAGGGCGCAACAAACGCAGGCACGTTCTCGGCAAACCTTACCGATTTCACCCTCCTCGACCCGTATGTTGAAGAACCTATTGAGGCGCTCAAAGCTCTGTCATCCGTCACCGCAGACGGCAGTGTGAAATGGTCGGGGAAAAGCGCAACCCTCACCGATATTAAATCGGCCTTAGAGGGGCCTGACGTTAAGGCAAATTTCAATGGGAATGCGTCCTTTGATTCCACCCTGGCTGTGAACGGGCAGTTTGATGGACAAGCACAAAATATCCCTACGCTCATCCAAACCGCAGGCCTCTCGCCCATCGAAGCGCTAAATGTTGTCTCCTCGGCTGCGGCGTCAGGCAATGTTAATTGGTCTGGCGAAAAAGGAAGTTTTTCAAATCTCAAAACGACAGTTGATGGGTCACACTTGAAAGCCAGTTTCGAAGGCACTGTCAGTTACGATACCGAGCTAGGCCTCAATGGTCAATTTGAGGGACAGACTGAAGATTTTGCCGCACTTCTGGAAATGGCGGGCACCCCGCAAGAGGACGCAGCCGCGCTCGAACGATTGAAGGCAACAGGACAAATCGCCATATTAGGCGAGACCACGACGCTTTCAAATGTAACCGCCGAAGCAACTGACGGCTATTTAAACGGAAAATTTCTGGGTGGCGTGACCTATAAAGATGCGCTGGGACTTGACGGAGAATTCACGGGCGAGCTGCCTGATTTGGCCGCCCTTGACGCCGCGCTCCCGCGGGATATTCCCTACTCCGATGTCGCCAAACGCATCAAAATTTCGAGTAAAATCAAGTCTCAAGCGGAAAATTTTACACTGACCAACCTCTCGGCCGAACTCTCAGAAGGCCGCTTAAACGGCGACTTCATTGGCCAATTATCACTCGGCAAAGCCAGCGACCTTTCAGGGGACCTATCTTTATCCGCAGCAAGCTTGCGCGATATTGCGGCCACGCAAGATGTCCTCCTGCCAGCGTCAACAGATGTCGGCGCGATTTTCGAAAATTTTGCGTTGTCTGGCAAAGTCACCGGCACGCCCGAGAAGATTGTATTTAATTCTGGTACTGTGAATTTAGACAAGCTCTCAGGACGGGGCGATTTCACGCTAACGATGAATGCCGTCAAGCCCGTATTGGGGGGAGCTCTATCCTTGAGTGAGTTAGATCTGCGTCCCTATATGGCGGCGTGGTCAGAGCAAAATCCGACGGGGCAAATCCTGCCCTGGTCTGAAGATCCTATCTCTCTCACAGGGCTCGAGTCTGTTGATGCGGTCATCGACATTTCAACACCCTCCATTCTTTTAGATAGGCTAAAAATTGGTGCGACAGATGGTGTTGTGAATTTACGGAATGGGACTCTCACGGCTGACCTTAGAAATACGGAGCTCTACGGCGGGAATGCCGCGGGCACCTTTGCCATAAAATCCGTCAATGGTGTGCCGCGGGTCGATATTGATGCGAAGATAAAATCCGTTGCAGCCCAAGATTTCTTTATGGCGTCAGGGGGATTTGATAAGGTTACGGGGTCGTCCGACATTTCATTGAACTTTACGGGCCAAGGCAAAAGCCAAGCCGACATAATGAAAACTCTCACTGGGGGTGGCATTTTCCAGATTTTGAATGGTCAATTGCAAGGCATTGATGCGGGCACTTTATTGTCCGGTGTCGACACCGCCTTGGCGCAACGGCAACTCCCACAGGGGCTTGGCCTGGGACAAACCACGAGCTTCAATGACATTGATAGCCGATTTTCGCTGACGAATGGCCGGGCCGTCTTAAGTGGTTTTGAACTAAAATCTGGTGCTTTTTTCATGGAAGCCGATGGCGTCATCGATATTGGACAACAGACCATCGACATCGGCCTTCGTCCCAAATTGACGAATGGGAGCGATTTGGCGCAGTTCGGGATTCCTATACGGTTTAGAGGCGGCTTTGGACAAACCAAACCGAGTTTAGACACGGGTGTATTGACAGAAATCGCTGCCGCAAAAGCGCGGCAAAAAGCAGGAAACGCGGTCCGCGATAGGGTCGGCGGAACGCTAGGCGGTATTTTGGGCGGCGTCATTGGAGCAGATACACCAAGCTCGCCATCCGCGCCTGTTGAGGAAACGCCAGCGGCAACTGATCAGAGTACGGCGCCGACTACGGGAGCAAGCCCATCTGCGGCCTCACCAGAATCTTTCACGAATACGCAAGCCCAAAACCCTGAACCTGAAAGCACAGAAGAACAGATTGAAAACGCTTTGAAAGGCTTGTTCGGACGCAAGAAGAAGAATTAGAGTGTTGCAAGAACGCAAAGAAATTTCGTAAATAGCGCCGTATAATTTTTATATGACCACCACAGACATTCAAGACCCCGTTGTTACGCGCCAAACACCTAATGCTGATTTCACCATTGAGCAGTGTTGGTCGGAATATACGCAAGACGAGCATGCGGTTTGGGACTTGCTCTATGCGCGGCAGTTGGAAGTTCTGTCAGACCGAGCCGCCCCTGAATTTTTGGAGGGTTTAAAGACGCTAAAACTAAGCCGGGCAGGCATTCCTGACTTGAACCGGCTAAACCCTGCATTGAAGGCCCTGACAGGATGGGAAATTGTCATGGTCCCTCACCTAGTGCCCGACGGTGCGTTTTTCACCCATTTGGCAAACAGGCGCTTTCCCGCTGGACGGTTTATACGCAAACGTCATCAACTTGATTATTTGCAGGAGCCGGATGTCTTCCACGATATTTTTGGACACGTGCCTATGCTAGCCAATCCGGTATTCGCAGATTATATGCAGGCCTATGGACAAGGAGGCCTCCGAGCACTCAGTGAGGGAACGTTAAAAAACCTCGCGCGGCTGTACTGGTATACGGTCGAGTTTGGGCTGATTCAGACGCCGAAAGGCCTCCGGATTTACGGAGCGGGCATTGTATCTTCATTTGGTGAAAGCCAATATGCTTTGGAAGACACATCCCCTCATCGCGTAAAATTCAACCTCGAACGCATTATGCGAACAAATTATGAAATCGACAAATTTCAAAAGACCTATTTTGTCATTGAAAATTACAATGAGCTCTTTGACGCAACACAACAGGATTTTGGACCTATCTATGAAACCCTCCTCGAGCGGTCTCATAGCTATGGAACACAAGAGCTTCTGGAGAGTGACTTGAGAGCCGGTTAGCGACCTAAAGGAAACTGACCATAAGACATTCAGCTGTGGCCGCGAATTTTGCAGCGTAAAAATATTAGGTTTCTTGCAAGGTTAAAGATCCAACTCCAAGCCCAAAACCTTAAATATTCCAGTAACATATAGGAACCCTCTCCCCCCAGAGAGATCCATAAAATTAAGTCACATTCTGTGAAAATTCGCGCATGTTCGCGGCTAACGTAAGCGCGCCTAATTTCAGGTTCGGACATCGACGGCATAAAAAAAGCCCGGTCCGAAGACCGAGCTTTCTAACTTAATTTGGCTACGGCCTAGTTAAACGCACCAACTGAGCTGAGCGTGATAAGAACCTCTGTACGACGGTTCAACTGCTCTTTAACGCCGTCACCGGTCTGAACGAATGGCTCTGTTTCGCCTTTACCTTCAGCGGTGATCACATTGCGATCGATACCCTGACGGACAAGCTCGTTGAGCGCATCGGTTGCACGGCGCTTAGAGAGTGCCAGGTTATATGACGCTGCGCCAGATGTGTCTGTGTGACCTACAACGCGGATGTTGTCGACGTTACAGTACTGACCGGCATCTAGGATACGAGAGATTGTGTTACGCGTCTCAGCAGATGCGCCTTTATCAAATTCGTAATAGATGATTTCTTGACGGGCTGTTTCACCACAAAGCTCACCAATTGTCGTAGACGCATCTGTTGTTGGGCAGAAGTTGATGTCTGACGTACGTGATCCATCTGGACAAGTGACCAGGACGGGCTCCGCAGGACACTGCGCTGAATCGAATACAAAAGATCCATCCCAGCAGCGAACTGTGGGCTCTGGAGCGGCTGCAACGGGAGCAGGCTCAGCAGGACACTGACCTGCATTGAACACCATTGAACCGTCCCAACATTTGAAGTCAGCTGTCGGGATTGGCGTTGGCGCCGCTGGGATAGGTTTAGGCGCGTCGGCACCAAAACGATAACGGAAACCTGTGAGGAGTTGATGTGCACCAACGCCGTCAACATCTACCTGACCAGGTGTCGAAGCCCCTGTTGCCGCGTTGAAGAATGCACCATCTAGGTCAAGATCGCCGGCTTGCATGTAACGATAATTCGTGTCCCATGTCAGCTTATCGGTGATGTCGTAACCAAGACCTGCAAGAAGCTGCCAACCGAGTGACGTATCTTCGTCGCTATACTCACAGCTAAAGCCGTTAGCGTCTGATCTTGATCCGATACATGCTGGGTTTCTAATTTGACCTGTTCCATCAACATTCGGGAAATCATGTGCGAAGAGAGACGCGTCAGACCGAACAAAACCAACACCTGCGCCAACATATGGTGCGAACTTTCCGAAATCAGCGAAATCGTAAATGGCATTCAGCATAACAGCATCTGTGCGAAGCTTTGCACTTGATGCGGGTGTCTGATCAATCGCCGCGTAATCGTTCCAATTCGATGTTCCATCCAGCTCAAGACGCCAGTTTTCACCAAAATCATAACCAATACCCAGGTTTCCTGCGACATTGCCTTCTGCTTCGGCGTCACCGACAATACCGCCTGTGAAGTCAAGATCTGTTCCGATACCGTAACCAGCTGCGCCCTTTAGGTACCAACCAGATCCATTATCTTGTGCCATTGCGAATGATGGCGCTGCCATCATAGCAGTAGCAGCTACTGCAATAAGAAGCTTCTGCTTCATGAGATTTCCTCCAATAAATGGCTTCGCCATCCTATATTAAACACTGTACGCCCCGACAGAGCCGAACTCGCATGGAGCCCCTGCTACACAGCTGGACCCAACATTGCCACAGTGCATTAGGGAGTTTTGCCGAAAAAGGAAAGGATTTTTCTCTAAAGTTGCTATTTTGCATCACTTTTCAGCATTTGCCAAAAAAATGAGCCTAAATAATACCTTATTCAGACTAAACTCTGCTACACATTCAACAGTTCAAGCACCCTAAGGTTGTTTTGTGCGCTCAAAAACTACGGTTTCATGGAGCGGCCAGCTATCGAAGGGGGAGTGGTACGCCCTCGCGGATTCGAACCGCGGACATCCTCATTAAAAGTGAGGCGCTCTAACCAACTGAGCTAAGGGCGCTTACCAAAAGCCGCGCCTAACTAGGGTTGGTCTGCGGAGTCGTCAACCTTAAAAACACCCAAAACTCATGTTGTCGGTTTTGACCAATTTTTTCGGAATTCAGAAACAAAGCTTTCAAATGTTCCAGCAGCTATGGAGGCGCGAATTCTAGCCATCAAATCCTCGAAATAGGCGATATTGTGCCACGACAATAGCATCGCCCCCAATAATTCATTCGAACGGATCAAGTGATGCACATAGGCTTTCGAATAGTTTTGAGACGCGGGACAGGAGATTTTATCATCCAGCGGCGTTTCATCTTCCGCAAATTCAGCGCGTTTTATGTTGTACGGACCTGTATCCGTCCAAACTTGCCCATGCCGACCTGACCGAGTCGGAATTACGCAATCGAACATATCAACCCCGCGGTAGACGGCCTCTACAATATCGATGGGTTTCCCGACCCCCATAAGGTAGCGAGGTCGGTCCTTTGGCAAATGGGGCGTTGTGAAGGTCAACGTCTCGCACATGGCGGCATGGCCTTCTCCGACGGCCAACCCGCCGATGGCAAACCCGCCATACCCCCCGGACGTCGCCTCTTCGATAGAGGCTTCAGCCGACATTTTACGCAACTCGGGGAAATTTGAACCTTGGACAATCGCAAAAATCGTTTGATTCTCTCGATCGCCAAACGCTTCAAGGGAG
>CALLBD010000090.1 GCA_938001915.1 uncultured Caulobacterales bacterium
ATGAGCCTGTTTGGCCCCAACCCGTCATGCGCCCATAGATGAGTTTTGGGTTGACCTTATGGCAATCTTCCGGTCCGACACCGAGGCGCTCCGTAACGCCTGGGCGATTGCCTTCGATAAGTATATCCGAGGTTTCCACAAGTTTCAGGACAACTTCCGAGGCCCCCTCGGCTCGAAGATCAATAACTAGAGATCGCTTACCGCGACTATCTATAGATTTGAGTGAAAGCCGCGCGAGGTTATTCTTACGGGGACGCTCTACGCAAATAACGTCTGCGCCGAGGTCGCTCAGTAATTGGCTCGCATATGGACCTGGGCCGATACCTGCGAGCTCGATAACTCTATAACCCGTAAGCGGACCTGACATAAATATTCCTACTGCTGACGCGGGCAATACTAATGTTGAAGAAAGTTATCATTGAAATGATAAGCTTCTCCAAGTCATTTGAGCTCGCTAATACGCTAGAACTATTTGCCCCATTATCTTTCCAACTTACAGAGGTTATTTTTGTATGTCGCCCGTACCGTCATGAAACTTCGCGCATTCGCTTATTTTTCCCTGAAACCAAATAATCCCATGAGCCATTCCTGGAAAATGATTCGGAGTTTGAATGATGGGTCCAGTGGCAGGTGAGATTACCGTAAAATAAATTGTTTTGGGGCAGGTGCACAATGCCAGTAAATGGTGCCCGAACCTGGATTTGAACCAGGGACACACGGATTTTCAATCCGTTGCTCTACCAACTGAGCTATTCGGGCACTCAAAGTGTGGCGGAGGTATAGTCATGAGAATTGCCCGTGTCCACAGTCATTGTGGTGTATTTTACATCTCGCTGAACCTTGTATTTTCTTGGCTTTTGAGAATTATTCGCATTATGTAGTCTCATGACAACGCGGCTCACAAATCTTGCAAAAAATGAAACAGGGGTCATCACGGGGTTTGATGATGCCGACACGGATTTGTGCACACGCCTACGTGAAATAGGCTTTGCGGAAGGCGATAATGTTACGCCGCTCCATTTTGGTTTGTTTGGGAAAAATCCAATGTCTGTTCGGTTGAATGGTGCCTTGATTGCGTTACGAAAAGCTGAGGCGAAAGCAATATTAGTTAAGGCACTATAATGGTCCATGAAAATCAAAGTGGGACCCGCCAAAAAATAGCTCGATTTGCTCTTTTGGGCGCCCCGAATTGCGGCAAGACATCTCTGTTTAATGCGTTGACTGGCGGTAGAGCCAAAGTTGCAAATTATCCCGGTGTAACCGTAGAGTACCGTAAGGGTGAATTCACGCTTCCAAATAATCAAACTGTTGAGCTGTTGGACCTTCCTGGGGTTTATGGTGATTGCGGCCATTCAATGGATGAGCGTGTCGCGATTGATGCCGTGAGAGGAAATCTTGAGGGCGAGCGGCAGCCTGATGGCCTTCTGTTCCTTATGGATGCCTCTCATATTACGACGCATTTACATAATGTCTTACAGGCCAAAAATTATGGTCTCCCCGTCGTGCTTGTTCTTAACATGATGGATATGGCTGCACGGGACGGAATAGAGATAGACGTCGCTGCACTAGAATCCTCCCTGGGCATTCCTGTTGTTAGCTGTGTAGCGGTGCGTGCGTCTGGCCGGGCCCATCTACTTGACTTCCTGAATGGATGGGCGGGCGAAATTTTGAATGATACTGCGACTGTTCCGAATGCAGAGGGAGATAGTCTTAAAGACCTGCAAGCCAAAGCCCGCAATATTTCTGGCGTCTCAGTTAGCCGTATTGAAAAAGCTGAAACCTTTACGCAGCGCATTGACAAAATTGTTCTGCATCCCGTTTTAGGGATAGCTATTCTGGCCGCTATATTGGTGTTTATGTTCCAAGCGGTTTATTGGTGGGCAGGCCCTTTCATGGACGCAATTGAATCAGGCTTTGGGTGGCTGCAAGGCGTTTCTGAACGTCTGTTGCCTGCAGGTGGGTGGCTAACCTCCCTTGTGTCTGACGGTGTGATTGCAGGTGTTGGGAGTGTTCTAATATTTCTGCCGCAAATCATCATATTATTCGCCTTTATTTTGCTCTTGGAGGCCTCGGGTTATATGGCACGTGCCGCTTTTTTAGTTGATACGCTAATGGCCAAAGTTGGGTTAAATGGGCGCGCATTTATTCCGCTCCTGTCTAGTTTTGCATGTGCTATCCCCGGTATTATGGCTGCTCGAACCATCGAGCAGGAGAGAGATCGTCTGACTACGATTTTAATAGCGCCGCTCATGACATGCGCGGCCCGTTGGCCCGTATATATCATGATCATTGGGGCCTTTATCCCGAACACAAAAATTGGTTTTCTGAGATTGCAGGGCTTAGTCGCCTTTGGACTGGTCGTCGTCGGGATTCTCTTTGCGATGATTATGGCGTTTATATTTAAGCGCACTTTGATGAAGGGAGCAAAGTCGACGCTTCTTATCGAATTACCCAGTTATAAAATGCCAGTGTTTAAGGATTATCTTTTAGGCTTATGGGACCGGGCTAAAATATTTATCAATCGTGCGGGCCGTATCATACTCCCTGCGTCGGTGATTATTTGGTTTCTTGCGAGCTACCCTACAAAGGCCAATGGAATCGCCGGAACTTTTGCAGGGAAAATCGGTGGCGTAATTGAGCCAGTATTGAGGCCTATCGGCTTTAATCTAGAGATTGCAATTAGTCTTATTCCTGGAATGGCCGCACGAGAGGTCGTGGTGGGCGCACTGGCTACAATTTACTCGCTGGATAGTGAAGCGGTTGATGGTCCCATTCGAGAGGTATTACAAAATAGTTGGTCTTTACCGACCGCATTGGCGTTCTTGGCATGGTTTGTCTTCGCGCCCCAATGCCTCTCAACGCTTGCGATTATGAAAAAAGAAACGAATGGCTGGAAATGGCCACTCTTCGCCTTTGGATACCTATTCGTACTTGCCTATGTGGCGGCTGGGCTCACGTTCCATACAGCAACAGCGTTCGGATTATAGATATATCTAGTCCTCAGGGGGTGTAACGGGCGAGGCCTCGATCTCTTGCACGTCGAAATCATCCATCATAGGTCCCGCGCGTTCTGGCAATATTTTAGCTTTCAAGAGGTTCTCGACGCGGCGCTTCGCATCCTGTTTCAAATCTTCATAAAAGAGATTTGAGGGTAGAGTGCGGAACTTTGCTCCAACGGCCCGAGGGCGTCTTAGCGATTTACTGCGGGGCGTATCGACCAGTAAAAGCCCACCCGAGCATTGCGCGCCCGCTTGCTTTGTCATGGATGCAGGTCTCATATCAGGATCTAACCCTTCGGCAGCGACGCCGCCTAAATGAAGGCGGGCAGGCGCATAGTCCTCGGATTGCGTCCATAGCAGAGGGTTGATGCATAGTGGGGGACGATTGTTGATCGATTCATAGGCTTGCCCGTTAAAAATCAGGGAGCGACTCAGAAACCTCTCTGCGATAACGTTGTCTTTCGGTGTAAAAGCGCCAAAGGCGACCACGCAGCGCGTCTGCTCGGGTGATATGCATGGCGAAAGTTGGCTCAGAGGCCCGTCAAAACTATCTACGGGTAGAGGGTGGTCTATAACATAGGCTACAGCCAAACGGTTCTTAAGTGGCCCTTGAAAATAATCAATGAGGATGCGTTGAACGTGACTGGCCCCTTGGTTATGCCCAACTAGAACTATCGGTCTTTCCGGCGGGGATTGTTGGAGAAAAATATCAAACGCCCGTTTGACATCTCGGTAAGCAAGATCTTGAGCGAAGCGCGCGTCTTCGCGGTTGGTCATGAACGCATATAATGATGCTTGACGGTAAAATGGCGCGAAGAGCCGTCCAGACTCCCCGTAAGGTGACACGTAATTTGGACGTACAATCCGTTGGAGTTTACTTTTGCGTCTCAAATCATCAGATGGTAGATTCCAATGCGCTCCGCCGCGATACACACTAGGCACGACAACAAAGACATCACCTTTGGCTGAAAGCGTAAACGGGTCGATGCCTAAATCGGGTTGAGCAAGCCAGCTGTCTAATGAGGCATAATTAGGGGCAGCGGGGGGTGTATATGTTTGAAAGGGCTGACCAGGGTCTTGTATTGTTTGAAAAATATCATCTCGGTAGACGTAAACGAGGGCTAAAATCGTCAACAGGAGAGCGGCTAGTCCGAGCAGAAGCTTTTTATACCTGTCTAGTTCTAGCTTTCGCATTCCAATGGTCCTATTTGTGACTTACATAGACCTTAACCGATTGCATGTCGGAGCGGTAGCGCGCATGACGCCCCAAAACAATATTTAAGGAACTGGCATGACGTCGAACGATCAGCCAATTGAGCCAACTGTCAAGGGCTCGGTGAAAAGAAAAAAGCGTAGAAAGCCTTCAAAGTTGCGGCTTCTTCGGTGGGCGCGCAATCGATTCTTCACTGGGGTAATTGTAGCTATTCCGATAGCGGCCACTTTTTTGGCTGTCAGCTGGGTTGTATCAAAAATTGACGCAAATGTTTTCAAGATTATCCCAGCGCGCCTGAACCCTGAAACATATCTCGGATTTGCAGTTCCCGGATTAGGTTTAGTAATATCCGTCATATTATTGTTTTTACTCGGAATTATTGCATCAAATTTTATTGGAAAATCCCTGATTAAGTCAGGCGAAAAACTGCTTGCGAGAGTTCCAGTGGTCAGTCCAATCTATAATTCCTTAAAACAAATCGTTCAAACTGTTGCCGCGCAGAAAGATCGCGCGTTCCGTGATGTTTGCTTGATTGAATACCCAAAGAAGGATGCTTGGGCGATTGGATTTGTCACGGCAGATCTGTCGGGCGAGCCTGCCAAGGCGTTGGGCGATGATATGGTGTGTGTTTTTGTGCCTACAACGCCGAATCCAACGTCTGGCTTCCTACTCTTTGTTAAAAAAGATAGTATTCAGATTTTAGATATGACGCCGGAAGAAGGTGCAAGAATGATTATATCAGGCGGCATGGTTTCTGGCCCCGACTTGGCGGTCGTTGAGGCCGCGTCGATTAAACGATCGAAAACGAAACCCCCAAAGCCTTCCCTTTGAATTAACCTGCCCGCATCATGGCGATACCGAAGTCCTGCTCGAAAAGGTAGAGTAAGTTCCGGGCCGCCTGACCACGAGGGCTTGTCAGGCCAGGGTCCATTTGAACCAGTAGTCGCGCATCTTGCGTTGCGGTTTCTAAGAGATCTTTATGACGATCAAGGTTAGCCAGCGTAAACCGAGGCAAACCAGATTGCGCCGCCCCCAATAAATCGCCAGACCCTCTGAGTTCCCAATCTTTCTCTGCAATCAAAAAACCATCTTCGGATTGTCGCATGATTTCAAGCCGGGCTTTGCCGTTTACGGACAGGGGTCCTTGGTAGAGGAGAAGGCAAGAGGACATTTTATCGGAGCGCCCGACACGCCCCCGTAATTGGTGAAGCTGCGCTAGTCCAAAACGTTCAGCATGCTCAATGACAATGATCGTAGCGTTAGGAGCGTCAACGCCGACTTCAATCACGGTTGTCGCCACTAAAATATCGAATTCGCCCGCCTTAAATTGTAGGCTTATATTTTCTTTCTCTTGAGCCGTCAGGCGTCCATGTAGCAAGCCGATGCGATCTCCAAATATCGCCGTTAATTGGCGATGGCGATCCTCGACCGATGTTAGGTTAATTAACTCACTGTCTTCTACAAGTGGGCAAACCCAATAAACTTGATTGCCTTTTTCAACGGCACGGCCCACGGCCATAATCACGCTGTCCAACCGCCCAATGGGAAGAATAGCGGTCTCGATTGGAACGCGTCCCGCAGGTTTTTCGTCGAGGATAGATATGTCTAAATCGCCATAACTCGTTAGTGCTAGCGTGCGAGGAATGGGGGTTGCTGTCATTACCAAAAGGTCCGTGGCATTCCCTTTCTGTGTAAGCCTGAGCCTATCTTTCACGCCAAAGCGATGTTGCTCGTCAACAATAACAAGCCCAAGGTTTTTGAAAATAGCCCTGTCCTGAAACAGGGCATGCGTTCCGACGACCACATCAATATAACCTTCAGCCATCCCTGTTGCGAGGGCTTCGCGGGCTTTACCTTTGTCTCGACCCGTAACGCCCTCAACGGTAAGCCCCGCAGGCTCGAGAAAGGTTCGTAAGGTATCCACATGCTGCCGCGCGAGAATTTCGGTGGGTGCCATTACGGCAACTTGCACGCCAGCCTCGGCGGCGAAAGCACACGATAGAGCGGCAACAAAGGTCTTTCCCGCGCCTACATCGCCCTGCAGCAATCGCGACATGCGGTTAGGGGAGGACATGTCGGTCTTTATTTCTTCAAAGGCTCGCGCTTGAGCGCCCGTTGGCGGGAAAGGTGCGCCTTTTAAGACATCTTGAACATAGTCACCTTTTGCAGATAGCGCCCGCCCTCCTGTTCCACGGTTGCGCTCTCTGACTAGCGCCATTGCGAGTTGTTTCGCGAGCAGTTCATCATAGGCTAATCGCCGCTTCACAGGGCTATCATCATTAATGTCAACGGGATGTTCTGGCCTATGAAGCAAGGTCAAAGCGGCTATGTAATCAGGCCAATCTTGTTGGGACTGAAATGCGGGGTCCAACCAATTGCCCAAATCTGGCCCCGCTAAGACCTTATCCAGCGCACCATTGATTGATTTCCGTGCCATTTTTTGACTAAGCCCCGCCGTTAGCGGGTAAAGTGTTTCAAGTTCTGGTAACTCGTTGAATTTTTCTGGCCCCAGCACATAATCTGGATGCGTCATTTGAAGCTCGGCATTGAAGACCTCACATTTTCCAGAAATAATTCTGCGGGTACCCTCTGGCATCATTTTTTCCATGGATTGCGGATAGGCTTTAAACCAGGTGAGGATCATATCGCCAGTCTCGTCAAAGACGCGGACACGGTAGGGGCGATTACGAGCATTAGGTGCTATATGTTTTCCGACAGTGACCTCAAATGTCGCAATCTCGCCTTCGCGCGCGTCGGAGATGGTTGGGCGATTGGTGCGGTCAATCAATCCGCTGGGCGGCGTTAGGACAAGGTCGCGAATTCGCGCGCCCATGGCGCGTGTGAGCGCCTCGCCAACTTTTTCGCCGACACCGTTAAGCGTCCTAACATCTGCGAAATAGTTATTTAGGTCGCTGGGACGGGCTGTTAGTTTTTGCGGGGTGTGCGACATATTACACTATTTGCCGCTTTGTGAGGCTCTACACAAGTGACATAAGCTTTCGAACTCGGTATGCCGCGCTCATGAAAACTGATATCAGACAGATAGATATGGAAACGCGCAAAAAACGCCTTGTTTATCGCTCCAATTATCGCGGCTTTCGAGAGGCCGATTTAATTTTGGGCGGATATGCGAAAGCGCATATTGATAAAATGTCCGATCATGAAATTACGATGTTTGAGGCGCTACTAGAAGCAAAAGATCATGATATCTATGGCTGGGTTATGGAAACGCTGCCCGTCCCCGTGCAGTTTGATACACCGCTTTTAAAACGTCTTCGTGCGTTCAACCCGATTAAGTAAATGCAAATTCAACTCTCCCGATATGCCGGGCCAGACGCTGCGCTCACGGCGTCGGGTTTGCCCGAAGGGGCAGATGCCTTAGCTTTCACAAAAGCTGTGCGTAAGGATAAAAAGCCTGCGCTCTTCATAGCCCGCGACGACTCTCGGGCTGCAGCCTTTCAATCGGCATGTCGTTTTTTTGCGCCGGACATTCCGGTTCTTATGTTACCCGCCTGGGATTGCTTGCCGTACGATCGGGTTTCACCCAGCCAGACTTTGGCAGCGCGCCGCGCGGGGGCATTGTTCTTTCTCACCACAATAGATCGCAACCAACCTTATATCGTTGTGACAACCATTAGTGCTGCCCTACAGAAAGTCCCACCTAAATCCATTATTTCGGATGCGGGCCTGTCCGCCAAGGTTGGAGAGGACATGGAGCGGGAACGCCTCATTCGCTATTTGACAAATAATGGCTATTCCCGTGCGAGCACTGTTGTGGAAGCTGGCGAATTCGCGGTTCGCGGCGGAATCGTTGATATTTTCCCACCGACAGAAAAGAATCCATTGAGACTCGATTTCTTTGGCGATGAAATAGAGTCGATTAGAGAATTTGATATCGATAGCCAGCGAACGACATCTGCACGCTCACAGCTTACGCTGGCACCGGTTTCTGAAGTCTTCATGACGGAAGACTTCATTCGTCATTTTCGTCGTAATTATATTGCAAGTTTTGGCGGCGGTGTGAGCCGCGATCCAATTTATGCGGCCGTTATTGATGGTATCCGTCCACAAGGCATCGAACATTATATGCCCTTGTTTTACGACCACGTTGAAACCGTGTTTGATTATCTAGGTGGTCAAACCCTCATTGGAAAAGATGGCTTACTGACCGAGTCTCTGCGGGAGCGCATGGATTTGATTGAAGATTTTTATACCTCGCGCCGTGAACATGCCGAAGCCAGAGATACGGGGTCCGGTGATCCGTCGAAAACTGCAGGGCTGTATCGTCCTTTGCCCATAGATAAATTGTATTTAGAAGAATTATCTTGGGACGAAAATCTTGCGACCCAAAGGGTCCGCAAACATACCCCTTTTGAAAGCCCAGAGGAGGGCGTGATAGATTTTGGCGGTCGTTCCGCGCGAAATTTCTCTGCGGAAAGACGCACCGAAGGCGTAAATGTCTTTGAAGTTGCGGCAAAGCATATATCGGCGTTACGCGAAGCCGGACAGAGAATTTGGTTGGGTTGCTGGACGGACGGGTCAAGAGAACGCCTCGTGAGCGTGTTTGAAGACCAAGATCTCATCGTTCCAAAGGTGAATTCACAAGCGGCGCTAGACAGTAAGCCTGGCGACGTGAGAGCTATTATTCTCCCCGTTGAGAACGGGTTTACAATTGGCAAGCTCACGGTCCTGTCTGAACAAGATATCTTGGGTGATCGCCTGATAAATCGGGGGCGCAAGCGCAAGGCTAAGAATTTCATTGCCGAGGCCGCGTCGCTCACGCCCAATGATTTGATTGTTCACATCGACCACGGATTAGGGCGGTATCTTGGGCTGAAAACCCTGCAAGTGTCCGATGCGCCGCATGATTGCCTTGAACTTGAATATGCGGGCAATGCAAAACTATATTTGCCCGTCGAGAATATTGAGCTTTTATCTCGCTATGGCAGCGCAGCAGAGGGCGCTGTTTTGGATCGCTTAGGCAGTGTTGCCTGGCAGGCGCGGAAGTCAAAAGCCAAGGGACGCCTGCGTGACCTTGCAGCGGGGCTTATCAAGATTGCGGCCAAACGCGCTATGCGCAAAACAGACCCAATCAACCCAGATGAGAGCACTTATAATGAGTTTGCAGCGCGGTTCCCTTATGCGGAGACGGATGATCAGTTGAACGCGATTGATGATGTGTACCAAGATCTCGGAAGTGGGCGACCTATGGATCGTCTTATCTGCGGCGATGTCGGATTTGGAAAAACGGAAGTAGCCCTCCGTGCCGCTTTTGCTGTGGCTATGGCTGGGCAGCAAGTCGCGATTGTGGCGCCGACTACAATTTTGTCACGACAACATTTCAAAACCTTCAGTGATAGATTTCGGGGTTGGCCCGTAAATGTGCGTCAGCTTTCCCGCCTTGTGAGCGCAAAACAGGCCAAACAAAACAAGGAAGATCTCGCAAACGGCCGGGTCGATATTATCATTGGGACGCATGCACTTTTAGCAAAGACCGTGAAGTTCTCTGATTTGGGGCTCGTTATTGTTGACGAAGAACAGCGGTTCGGCGTTCAACATAAAGAACGCTTGAAATCCCTACGTGCAGACGTTCATGTCCTGACGCTGACGGCGACACCTATTCCCCGAACCCTGCAGATGGCTTTATCGGGCATTCGGGAACTCTCCCTCATCGCAACGCCGCCTGTCGATCGATTGGCGATCAGAACCTATGTTACGCCCTGGGATGAGGTCAGCCTTCGAAAAGCGCTATTGCGTGAGAAATATCGGGGAGGGCAGTCCTATTTCATATGTCCGCGTATCGCCGATATCCCGCGGGTGGAAGAGTTTATGCGCAATGCCGTGCCTGAGGTGAAATATATTATCGCCCATGGTCAAATGGCGGCTGGCGCGCTCGAAGATATTATGACGGCCTTTTATGACGGTGAATATGATGTGCTCATTTCCACGTCCATCATTGAAAGCGGAATTGACATCCCAACGGCCAATACGATGATAATTTTCCGAGCGGACCGCTTTGGCCTCGCCCAGCTTTATCAGATGAGGGGACGGGTCGGCCGATCCAAGGTGCGTGCTTACGCTTATCTAACCATGCCAGAGGCCCAAATTGCAACAGACGGCGCTATGAAACGGTTGAAAATTTTACAATCTCTCGACAATCTTGGCGCGGGTTTTACCCTGGCAAGCCACGATTTAGATATGCGAGGGGGAGGAAACCCCCTCGGTGAAGAGCAATCAGGACATATCAAAGATCTGGGTGTGGAGTTGTATCAGCATATGCTGGAGGAGGCCGTCGCAGAACTGCGTGATGATGAGGATACCGTGCGCGATGAAAGCTGGACGCCGCAGGTCAACGTTGGAGTTGCTATTTTAATTCCAGAAACCTATATCCCAGATTTGAATCTGCGCCTCGCGACTTACCGCCGAATATCGGAGATTACCGATGATACAGAAGCAAATGCTTTAGCTGCCGAACTCATTGATCGGTTCGGCGCTATTCCGCAGGAGGTGGATCATCTATTAAAAGTCATGAGAATCAAACGCCTATGCCGCAAAGCGCATGTAGAAAAAGTGGATGCCGGTCCCAAAGGCGTGGTTATGCACATACGGCATAAGGATGTTACGGATCCCTCTATAATTATGAATGCGATTACACAAAATAAGGGTTGGAGATTACGGCCAGATCAAACCATACTAGTGATGGGAAACTATAGTGAACCCAGATTTAGATTAAGAGGGACTGAAAAAGCGGTATCGGCTCTTGTACCGGACAGCGCTTAATAATGATCATCATTCAATTAAAGAGATGATATGAGGTCGTCTAAGGGATTGTTTTGGATATTAGTAAAACTGTCTAGAACCCTAATGGTAGTCTCCGCAGATACACTTAAACCGCCCAGTTTTACAGATTTCATACCCGCATCATAGATATTTGAGTCGAGAAGGGAACGAATACGTTGTCCGATGGTCTCTGCTGCTGAGGCTTCAGTGTCAAAAAATGCGATAATGAATTTATTTTGCTCTATCCGGCAAACAACATCCTGCATTCGAACAAGGCCTGTGAGTAAATTTGCTATTTGGCAATAAGCTGAGGTAATAGCCTCATTAGACACATCGCCTTTGCAACTTGGAACTAATTTTATCCCAATGAGTGAAACTGATGTTTTAAGTTTTTCGGCATCTCGGAATAAACGAGGTAGATGGGCCCTCAGGAACTTTTCCGAATAGGCAGTACCGGTTTTATCTCCCGCGACAGCGAGGGAGAGCATAGAATAATCGGCCTTCAATTGCTCATGCACCCGGTGATAATTCGCCAATTCAATTATCCGGCCACTAATTTCTTCTGAGGGGGCCTTTTGGTCAATTATATCCCTAACTCCATGCTTATAGGCGGCCTCATGGTCTTTAAACATATCACCATTCACCAAGAAAAGTGTGGGTGTGTGGTAGAGCTTGGAATTTCGGCGCATCGCCTCTGAGATACTAAAGGCTGGCTCTGTCTGCTCTAAGGCGTTCATTACGACAGCATCAAATGGATCGCCGTGGAGGTAATCAAAGGCCGAAAAACTGGTAAAGGCGGCTGTAACCTCGACACCTTTGTCCTGTAGGGCATTGACAATAACCATAAAGCTTGGAGTAGCTTTCCCGATAAATAAAACACGGAACTTTCGGTTAACGGATAGATCGCCAAGCTCTAGCGTTTCTCCAAAGACTTCCCGTAATGTCTCTTGCCGACGTGAAATTTCCGCCTCCATAACACCTAAGCGGATCATCGCATTCACGCGATTTGCAATTTGCGAGGCATGCATAGGCGCGAAAAGCATGGAGTCAAAACCCTCTGATGCGCCCGCTGCAGGCGTGGACATCGCGCCAACAATAGGGACAGGGTAATTCTTATAATGCGACCGAATAACTCTCGCGAGCTTTGGTCCGTGCTGAGGATATTCGATAAGGTGACATAAAACTGCGTCAGGGGCACGGTTCGGAATGGAGCTAAGGATTTGACCGTCAAAGAGGCAGAGCTGAACATCCAGTTCTAAGCGTCGTAAATTCATCACAACGTCTCGGCTTTCACCAGGGTGATCCATGACAATAAGGACACGCGTCTTGGACGTACCATTGGCGACCAATTCGAGAGAATCATTTTGGATATTTACGGCCATATCTAGCATAGCTTAAAGCTTAAAGCCCAAATCCTACCAGCGTGTTAACCCTAAATGTAGATTAAGATGTGGTCTGCAAGAAGCTCACCACCCGCAACTGCGACCTTGATTCTCCTCTTGTAAATAAGTCATGACAGGCGCGAAATACTCCAAGATCGCTGAGCCATCCATGTCACGGGTTCCGGTAAACGCCTCTAAGGCATCTGGCCAGGGCTTACTTGCCCCCATTTCCATCATAGCGTTAAAGTTTTCGCCAACCCCTGTGTTTCCATAAACAGAGCATCGGTGCAGCGGGCCCTCAAAGCCCGCCTGATCACATGCCGCTTTATGGAATTGGAATTGTAGAATATGGGCTAAGAAATAACGCATATAGGGTGTGTTTCCGGGAATGTGATACTTAGCACCTGGATCAAAGGCGTTGGCGGGCCGGTCGCTAGGCGCCTTCAAACCTTGGTATTTTTCGCGCAGTTCCCACCATCCAGAATTATATTCAGAAGGGGAATAGGTGCCATCAAAGACCTTCCAGCGCCACTGGTCCACCATAAGGCCAAAAGGCAAGAAGGCCACCTTATCCATTGCCTGCCGCATAAGAAGTGCTAAATCAGCATCCGCTCCAGGAACATCTGCTTCATCCAGAAGGCCAATCTTTACTAAATATTCGGGCGTAATCGACAGGGCAATCATATCTCCAATCGCTTCGTGAAAGCCGTCATTTGCTCCATCTTTGTAGAACACGGATTGATCTTTATAAGCGCGCTGATAAAAATTATGCCCTAATTCATGATGCACGGTAGAGAAATCTTCAGCATTGACCTTAGTACACATTTTAATCCGAACGTCTTCTTCAGCATCCAAATTCCATGCAGAGGCGTGACATACAACTTCGCGATCAGCAGGTTTGGTAATCAAGGACCGCTCCCAGAAAGTTTGCGGCAGTTCCTCAAAGCCCATTGAGGTGAAAAACTGTTCGGCGACTTCAACCATTTTCTTGGCATCATAGCCTGCATCGACCAAAAGCTTCGTAACATCTACGCCTTTCCCGCCACTTTCTGGCGCAACGTCGTCATAAATATTACCCCAGCTTTGCCCCCACATATTTCCGAGCAAATCAGCGCGAATGGGTTCACCCAAAGGGACTACCTCATCGCCATACTTTTCATTTAGTTCAGCGCGAACATAGCAATGGAGCTCATCATAGAGTGGCTTGACTTGTCCCCAAAGACGGTCAGCTTCTTTCGAGAAGGCCTCGGCTTCCATGTCATACCCAGCACGCCATAGGTCGCCAGCATCTTTAAAGCCCAACTCATTTGAACCTTGGTTGATGATTTTTACCATTTCGGCATAATCATTTTTCATGGGCGGCGAAATTGTGCGCCAGCCTTCCCAGATTGACTTTAACAATTCTGGGTCATCGGATTTTGCGATTATGTCTGATGCTTGACCAAGGTGGATTTTACCTTCCGGAACTTCCTGGTCCAATGTCCCATCTTTCTCGAGAGGTCCTTTATCTCCGTCTGGGTCTTTGTCCAAGATCTCAATAATGCGCTTATCATTCACGTCGACTTTGAATTTACCTTTGCCATAGATGCCGTCGAGCTCAGTCGTGATTTTCGCAAGTTTTTTCGTGGCCGCCGCATCATCTGGGGCAGGGAAATTTGACCCCCGCAAGAGGATATCTATTTTTCGTTTCATGTCTGCGGGGAGGGCAAGGTCTTTATACCTTTTCGCTTCGTTGGACATGCGCGTTGACGTCTTTGCGCCTTCTTCATTGGACAGCGCTTCAAGCGCTGCGGTGTCTTCTGTGATAAAGTTAGCCTTAATCCAGGCTATTTTCGAGGCATATGACGAAAACTCACTGATCTCTTCTTCCGCAGACTCAAGAAATTCCTTCGCTTCTTGAACGGTAGGCGTGCTGGTTTGCTTCGACGCCGCCAAAAGTTCCGACCCCGGCCTTGTGACAGCCTCAGTGACCAGTGTTTCCACCGCGCTCGGCTCGACAGCCTTTGTTTCTGAGCGGGCCTGTTCCGAGGCGGCAGTGCAGGAAGCAATAAAGAGCGCCAACGATGAGAGGGTCGATGTGCCCAGAAGTTTCGCTTTCACCATTTTATGATCCTCGCCTTGAGTTCAGGACTGCTAAAGAGATTGAAGCGGCAAACTACATTTATAGTAAACCTCTTCATACGCTCTGTTCGTAAACAGCGGGTTGGGTAGGTTCAATAGGCGTCATGCGCGTGATGCCTGTAGATTTCTAATTTTAAGCATTTTATGGGGTGGGTGACACCCAAAGGACACAATTTTATGTCAAAAACTGGCTTACTGCTCGTCAATCTCGGGTCACCCGATTCGCCAAGCCCTAAAGATACGAGGCGTTACCTCGCTGAGTTTCTCCACGACTATCGCGTCATTGATACCTCTCGGTGGATTTGGTGCCCCGTTCTTCATGGAATAATCCTTCGGACGCGGCCTAAGAAATCTGCGGCAGCTTATGCATCTATTTGGCATGAGCCCGCCGAAATACCAGGAGATGACGCGCCGCTCATACGTATCACGCGAGCACAAGCGGAGGGCGTCCGACGGCAGTTAGGTGATAAGGTGCATGTCGAAATAGCTATGCGCTACGGCAACCCGTCTATCGGCTTCGGCCTAGAGGCTCTGAAGCTGAAAGGTTGCACAAGAATAGCTGTCTTACCTCTTTACCCGCAGTTCGCTGGGGCGACCACCGCCTCCGTATATGACGGCGTTTCTATGGCCTTAGAAAAGCAAATGGACGTTCCAGAACTTCGCTTTCTGCGGCATTATTATGATGACCCGCGATATATTGGTGCGCTGGCGGAAAGCGTTGATGCCCATTTGTCGACCCTTGATTGGATCCCTGATACGATACTCACTTCATATCACGGATTGCCACAAAGCTATGTTGACAAAGGTGATCCATATCAAACTGAATGTTTGGAAACGACGCGTCTGCTCCGCGAGGAGATGGGGAAGTCTGAGGCTGATCTATACGCCACCTTTCAATCCCGCTTCGGGCCCAAGGCTTGGCTCCAACCTTATACAGACAAGGTGTTAGAAGACCTGCCTGCTCAAGGTGTTAAAAAAGTCGCGGTGATGATGCCTGGATTTTCGGCTGATTGCCTTGAAACCTTAGAGGAAATCGCCGTCGAAGCAAAAGAAAGCTTTGAAGAACACGGCGGCACTCATTTTACCGCCATTCCTTGCCTGAATGCTGACCCTGCCCATATCGACCTCTTGGCGAATATTGCGAGAGAGCGTTTGTTAAGCGGGTGGCTTTAGGGCCTCGAAAATATCTTTGGACGTATTATTTGGATCTAGGACAAATTCAGAGGATACAGTGACGTCGGCCAACCAGGAATAGGCGAGCTCTCGCGACGCGAGCAGATCAGGGTAAGAGGTTATAATGGCCTCATTCGGTGTTTGTCGCAAGCTACGCTTGTAATGATTATTCCAAATCAGCGGTTTTGGATGTTTGAAGTAACTTGCTTTCAGTCTTTCAATATCATCCTTAGAGGCCGAAATATGGACAATATACCAATGGGATAGAAGTTTTTCTTGAACTTCATCACTTGTGTAGATTACACTCCCTGTAGTGTCCAATATCGCGTTTTGAGCGGGTGCCGACATCGCTTTTGCCGTGGCTTCACTTTCCAACGCAATCGATTTGGCCTCACGTTCGGCATAACCTTCTGAATAGGGCTGCCCCTGCCATGCGGCAAAATCAGCCATGCTGCCTTGGCCCAACGACTCCCATATGAGTTGATCGACTTGAATGAGTTCAAAACCCAAGCTTTCAGACAAGCGGCTACCCGTGTAGCTTTTGCCAATATTGGACATCCCAATAAAGGCGACATGGAGCGCGTTTTCGACGTGCCGGCGCTCAAATTCTGCGCGAGAAAGCTGCATTATAGGTTGTTGTCTAGATAGTCAGACAGGTCAGAAAGGCGCGGGGCCATAACGTGGACGCGTTTGGTTTTTTTCATTGCTTTCGCTAGCGGTTCGGGCATTGGGATATCGGCATGTAGAATGCGTTCCACACTATCCGCGAATTTAGCTGGATGCGCCGTTCCCACTGTCACACGCGTGAAAGGGAAGCCTATGTCCGCCGCGAAAGCCTCCATCGCGAGATGGCCAACTGCTGTATGTGGGCACATAACATAGCCCGTTTCCGTGTGAATGCGCCTGATATGACGCTCAGTTTCATCATCCGAAAAAGACGCGCCCCAGCAAACCTCGATAATGTCTTCATAATTCCCGTCGAATAATGATACAATTCTTGGGAAGTTATTGGGCCGGCCAATATCCATAGCGTTTGATAAGGTTGGGACGCTGGGGCGGGGCTCGTAAACTCCTGTAGCAAGGTAATCTACGAAAGGGTCATTTGTATTATTGCCAATAACAAAGCGATCAATCGGCGCGCCCATTTTTTTAGCAATTAGCCCGCCAGTTAGATTTCCCAAATTCCCTGATGGAATTGAATAAACCAATGGACGGTGGGTATAGGCGGCTTTGGCTTGCAGAGAAGTCCAAAAATAATAGAAGCTTTGCGGGATTACGCGGCCAACATTAATTGAGTTCGCGCTCATAAGATTATATTTATTTGTCAGTGCCTTATCGGCAAATGCTGCCTTTACAAGATGCTGACAATCATCGAAGGTCCCCTCGACTGAGATGGCGCGCACGTTAGAGTCTTTATCACCCATTGTTGTAAGCTGCTGCTCTTGGACCTTACTGACACCACCCTTAGGAAACAGGATAAACACCTGGATCCCGTCTTGATTCAGAAAGGCATCTCCAATCGCGCCGCCTGTATCGCCGGAAGTTGCGACCAAAATCGTGCGCTTCTGTTGTGTCGAGTTCATGAGATGACTAGCGGCGCGGCCCATGAACCGTGCGGCAAAATCTTTAAAAGCCAATGTGGGACCATGAAAAAGTTCGAGAACGAAATTATCCGCATCAGGCGCTAGAGCGGGGTCAAGTTTTTGACCGTCAAAAGTCACTATGGGGACATCATAATTATAAGCGTCAGCGCACAAATTTTTCAAATCATCCGAAGAAAACCGATCATCTGTGAAGTGGGTTGCTAGTTCCGCTGCGCAATCTGCAAATGACATGGCCCCCATTTTGGCCGTTTGATCAGACGAAAAATGCGGGATTTGGTCGGGCATCCAAAGCCCGCCATCTGGCGAAAGACTTGCCAGTAAAGCGTCACCAAATGATGCGGTGATCGAAGAGTCTTTATGAGAATGGTAATTCATGCGGGACGCCATAAATAAAATAAGTTTTTTCGCAAGGTTTTACCGCGTTCTAACAGCATGGGCGAGAATGTTTACCATAGTCGCATGCGCAGGCCTGCCCCCATCGTTGCGGATAGAATGCGGGCGGTCGGCAAGATATCGCAGAGTTTCGCCTGTGTGGGCGGTCCAGGTTTCGTTTCCGACGTTGACTTCCAGCTGCCCTGATAAGACCGTCAGGTTCTCCACAGATCCATGTGGGTGAGGTGAGCTCTCAAGGATGCCTCCTGCTTCCGCCGTGAAATCATACCATTGTACGAATTGGATTGTGTCTAACGAGCCGATTATGCGGAGCTTACATAACCCATCCTCTGATGTGAGTTCGGGCGTGTCTTGAATGCTGGAGTGTTGCACCAGTGAAGATCCTGCTGGTGAGTTTGACACCATTGCCTCTACGCTCGTACCCAAAGCTTGTGACAAGCGAGATAAAGTGGCGAGCGTTGGATTGGCCTCATTTTTCTCGATTTGGGATATCATGGACTTGGCGACCCCCGAAACGTTTGATAAATCTCCCAGAGACATCTTATCTGCTTTGCGTAGCCGAAGAATAGTTTGACCCAATTTTTCTGATAGGGCTTCGGTTTCTGGACTGGGTTCGCGTTTCTGTCGGGCCATAAAGTTTTCGTGTAGAAGTGGATTTACGTCGAGGTGTTCTATATATAGAACGAAACTGTTCAATCAAGTGAACACGTAAAACGGACCCGTTAAACGCATTATGCAATATTTGCCTATACATTTCGACACGCGCGGGGCGACTATATTAGTGGTCGGCGGTGAGGCGGCGGCTGAAGCGAAGCTGCGGACTTTGCTAAAGACCGAGGCCAAGATACGTGTGATTGCAAAGTCAATCAGCCCGGAAATCAGTAGGTGGGCGGCCCAGAACAAATTACAGCATATAGAGCGTGAGTTTGAAGCTTCTGACCTTCAGGGCGTCTCTCTCGTCTACGCGGCCACCGAAGAAGATGCCTATAATGGCGAGATAGCGGATATGGCGGCGGCACGGCAAATTCCGGCGAATGCTGCGGACTATAAAGACGCTTGCCGCTTCATAACGCCGGCACTGGTCGACCGCGCACCCGTTCTTGTGTCTATCGGCACAGAAGGCACAAGCCCCGCTTTGGCGCGGGCCTTAAAGGCAGATTTAGAGACTCGCCTGCCGCCCAGCACGGGAAACTTTGCGTTTAAAACCAAGACTTTACGTGAAAAAGTAAAAGCGATTCTTCCCGATCTGGCAGACCGTCAAAGGTTCTGGGCCAAAATTTTCAGCGAAAAAAACCTAACCGAACAACTGCGTCTGACATCTTTGGAGCTGGAGGCGCAAGTTCAGGCAGAGCTTGACGGCGAAGATACCGAGGCGGGAAAAGTCCTACTGGTTGGCGCAGGGCCTGGAGACCCTGACATGCTGACAACAGCGGCTCGCCGCGCGCTTCATGCGGCAGATGTGATTGTCTATGACCGCTTAGTCAGTGACGGCGTGATGGAACTTGGTCGACGTGAGGCCGAATATATATATGTCGGCAAAACACCGGGCGAGCCCTCTATTGGTCAACAGGCCATTAATGACATTCTTCTTCAGAAGGCCTCGGAAGGCTTACTCGTCGTCAGGTTGAAATCAGGTGATCCGCTCATATTTGGACGGGCTGATGAGGAAATTGATGCCTTGCAAGCCCAAGGTATTCCCATTCAAATCATCCCAGGCATCACCTCTGCGGCAGCCGCAGCGGCGGCGATTGACGCCTCATTGACCACACGCGGGACAAATAAAGCTATATCATTTTTGACAGGGCATGATGCGAAAGGCTTTGCGGAGCAAGATTGGGCCTCACTGGCTCGTCCTGGCGGACGCGCTGCGGTTTATATGGGGGTAGGGGCGGCCCGCTTCATCCAAGGCCGACTCATGTTACATGGCGCGGAGGCGGACCGGCCTGTCACTGTTGTAGAAAATGCATCACGTCTAAATCAGATTATCACATACACTACGTTGAAAAACCTGCCCGAAGATATAGCTGCGGCGGGCATAAAGGGCCCAGCCATACTTTTAATTGGGTATGCAGAGCGCCGCGCGAAAACTGAGACAAGAGTCGCAATATGAGTACATTGAAACATAAGGGAAAAGGCCCGCAAGCGATGACAGCCAATGAGCTGCGCGACGGGTTCAACGTTTGGCTAGATAAAAATCTAGACTGGACACGGGATTACGAAAATTCCCTTCGGACAGAAGATCAAGATCTCATTGATCGAATGCAGCTAAAAGCGGAAACAGACGAGGCAAAGAATATTGTCGTGGGAACATATTTTATTGATGTCGAACCTGACACAGGTCTGCCTGCGCGTTACCGCGAGAAATTTCGGGTCAACGGACCCTCTTATGACACAGCAGATTTGCTGGAGGCCAAGTAATGTATCGTTATGATGAATTCGACGCACAATTTGTTGCTGAGCGTACCAAGCAATTCCGGGGTCAGGTTGAACGCCGCCTTGCGGGCAGACTAAGCGAAAACGAGTTCCGCCCCCTGCGTCTTATGAACGGTCTCTATCTACAGCTTCACGCCTACATGCTTCGGGTAGCCATCCCATATGGGACGTTAAGCAGTGAACAATTCCGTATGTTAGCGCATCTCGCCGAAAAATATGACCGGGGTTATGGCCACGTCACCACGCGGCAAAATATGCAATATAACTGGCCGAAACTGCCTGATGTCCCCGATATGCTGGATGATTTGGCGAGTGTTCAGATGCACGCCATCCAAACATCAGGTAACTGTATTCGGAATGTGACCTGTGACCCCTATGCAGGGGCGACAGCGGAAGAGATTGAAGATCCGCGTCCAATGGCAGAACTTATTCGCCAATGGTCAACGCTGCATCCTGAATTCACCTTCCTACCGCGCAAGTTTAAGATTGCCGTTACAGCGGCCAAGAAAGACCGTGCGCTGATTAAGGCGCATGATATTGGTATTCAAATTGTCAAAAACAAAGCGGGTGAGGTGGGCTATAAAATTATTGTAGGGGGCGGTTTAGGCCGTACGCCAATCATTGGCCAGACCTTGCGCGAGTTTTTGCCGAAATCAGAGCTTCTGGCTTACCTCACAGCAACGCTGCGCATCTATAACCGCTATGGCCGCCGAGATAACAAGTACAAAGCCCGCATTAAAATTCTTGTGCAAGAGACTGGAATCAAAGAGTTTACTGAACAAGTCGAAGCCGAATACGCCACAATCGACATTAGCGATATCGCTGTGTCTCAAGCGGAAAAAGATCGTATCACGGCTTATTTTGCGTCTCCTGATTTCGAAAGCTTAGAGAATGAGCCTGCAGGTTACACAGCGGAACTGGGGTCGAATAAGGCCTTCGCGCTCTGGGCGAAAAATAATGTCGCGGCGCATAAAGCCTCTGGTTATGCCATCGTGAATATCTCGCTGAAGCCAAAGGAACTTGCGCCGGGTGATATCACCGCAGAGCAAATGCGCATTACGGCGGATTTGTCGGATAAATATTCTTTCGGTGAATTACGGACAACGCATCAGCAAAACCTCGTCTTGCCACATGTGAAACAGTCCGATCTACCCGCTCTCTTTACGGAGCTACAGAAAGCGGGCCTCGCCAGTGATAATATCAATCTTATTACGGATATTATTTGCTGCCCTGGCATGGACTTCTGCGCGCTCGCAACCGCGCGCTCTATTCCCATCAGTCAAGCGATTGCCGAACGTTTCGCCGACCCAGAGCGTCAGCGCACTATTGGCGAAATGCAGATAAAGATTTCAGGCTGTATCAATGCCTGTGGCCATCATCATGTCGGACATATTGGTATTCTCGGTCTCGAAAAAGCAGGCGTTGAGTTTTACCAAGTGAAACTCGGCGGAGATGCCTCGGAAGATGCCGCCATTGGCAAGGTCACAGGACCAGGGTTCTCACAAGAGGAGCTTATCGACGGTATTGAAAACATGGTCGAGCTTTACCTCGCCAAGCGGGAGGAGGGTGAACGCTTCCTCGACACTTATAACCGAATTGGCATGGCGCCATTCAAAGAGGTACTTTATGCCTAGTCACACACTTATTCAGGACGGGCGCGCGCATGATGCTGCGCGTTTTTCCGAGCCCGCAGACCTGTCGGCGCTAGAGAGTAATGAGACGATTGATGTCTTACACATTGCGAATGATACGGACCTTGAGACGCTCGCATCCGCCTTGGGGCGTATTGAAACAATTTTGATTGATTTCCCAGCCTATACGGATGGCCGTGGGTTCTCGCTCGCGAAACAACTTCGCACCCGTTATGGGTATGACGGATTGCTCGTTGCGGATGGCCCGCTCATACCTGATCAATATGCCTTTGCATTGCAGTGCGGGTTTAGTGCTGTACGTCTCGATGATGAAACATTGAAACGTCACACAATTGGGGATTGGCAAGCCGCCCTTGATGATTTTGATCTGACCTATCAGCGAGGTTACGCCATAAAGGCTGGCCCAGCGACCTCCATTTTTGATGCCCGCCTAACTGCGCTCGATGAGCGAAAGGCGGCCGACCCTTTTTTCGGTCACTCGGCGGAGTTGACGCTTAGAAAATCGATTAAAAAATACCAAGGCGATATCGTCTTGGCCACATCCATGGGCGTAGACTCCGCTGTGTTGCTGCACATGGTGTCGCGAATTGATGCGTCTTTGCCTGTGATATTCTTGGATACGGGGAAGCATTTCCGTGAAACCTTGGCGTATCGCGATGAACTCGTTGAGCGCTTTGGGCTAACTAACTTTCGAAACATTACACCAGTTGCGGCTGAACTCGCAGCGGAAGACCCAGATGGGACATTAAATCAATCTAGCCCTGATAGCTGCTGTGATCTGCGCAAGGTGCGCCCGCTCGACAGCGTTATAAACGGTTTCGGCGCGCGCATCACGGGCCGCAAACGCTATCAAACGCCAGAGCGCGCAAATATGGCTATCTTGGAGGAGGGCGGCCCGCAGGCCAAGGTCAATCCCTTAGCCTATTGGACGGCAAAAGATATAACCAAATATATGCGTCAGCATGACCTGCCGCCGCATCCGCTTCTTGCGCTCGGCTATCTCTCAATCGGCTGTCAGCCGTGCACAACGCGGGTTACAGCAGGTGAAGACCCCCGCGCAGGCCGTTGGCGTCACAGTGAAAAAACCGAATGCGGTATTCACATGGTAGATGGCAAATGGGTGAGCACGGAAACTAAAGCGACGTTTGAGGCGTTTTGAGGTTCAAATTGTTTGTCATTCAATATTACTAATTGGATGTTGGTTGTGCTATTCAGATATTAAGTGATGCTTTTGTAGAGGAAATCATGCCTAAAATATCAAAAGGTCGCTTGGATGGTACGAATGGAATGAGCAAGTTTACAGCTTCGGAGTTGCATTCGATGGCTGATGAACATCTTCAGATGATTTCAGACCCTAATTGTCAGGACGATAATCGTTGGCTTACACGACGAGAGAGAAGTTTGAGAAGTCTTGCCATTAAAAAAGAAAAATCAATTGAGCATAAAAATAGGCAGTGAAATTTCTTAATGACGCCCCTTAAGTTCCGCAATAACAACTTCAAGCTTCACATCTTTAGCCGCTAGCAACACTAGCGTGTGATAGAATAAATCTGCGGCCTCACTAACTAATTTGTCTTCTGTTTCCGCAACAGCGGCGAGGGCAGTTTCTACCCCTTCTTCTCCGACCTTTTGTGCTGCGCGGCGTAGCGGGCCTTGCAGAAGTTGAGCGGTATAGGAGCTTTCAGGGTCAGCCGTTTTTCGGCCTTCAATGAGTGTTTCGAGATAGGATAAGAAACCAACGCCGTCAGCGCCTTCATCTCCAAAGCAAGATACTGTGCCCTCGTGGCAGGTAGGTCCCGCAGGTCTGGCTTTGACTAAAATTGTATCATTATCGCAATCTACAGTCATAGAGACCAATGAGAGCGTATTCCCGCTCGTCTCGCCTTTGGTCCAAAGTGTTTGACGTGAACGGCTATAGAAGGTGATGAGGCCTGTCTCATTTGTCTTAGCGACAGACGCTTCATTCATATAGCCAAGCATCAAGACTTGGAGTGTGTCGGCATCCTGCACAATAGCGGGGACAAGCCCGCCGCCTTTCTCGAAATCTATTTTCATAGTCTTATCTCTATCCCTGCGCCGCGGAGGTCCGCTTTCAAGTCTGGAATCGCAATGACGGATTTATGGAAAACGGACGCTGCCAGCGCGCCATCGACATGGGCCTGTTTGAAGACATCTTCAAAATGCTGCACCGCACCTGCGCCGCCAGAGGCGATGAGCGGAACGTCACAGACTGCGCGAACCGATTTTAATTGCTCAATATCATAGCCCTTTCGTACGCCGTCTTGGTTCATGCAATTCAGGACAATTTCACCTGCGCCTCGCGAGACAACATCCTTCACCCAATCAACGGTTAGGCGTCCTGTCTCCCGCATTTTATCTGGGTCGCCCGTGTGGGATTTCACGCGGTAAGTTTCGCCGTCTGCAAAACTATCAATCCCGACCACAATGCATTGCACGCCATAAGCCTCTGAAAGCTCATTCACGAGGTCAGGGCGGATCAGGGCAGGCGAGTTGATGCTGATTTTGTCGGCACCGGCCGCGAGGCGCGCGCCTGCGGCCTCCACGGTTTTGATGCCGCCTGCCACGCAGAAAGGGATATCGAGCGCGCGGCTAACTCTGCTGACCCAATCTGGACTGACCGTGCGGTCATCAACACTGGCAGTAATGTCATAAAATACGAGTTCATCTGCGCCTTCATCGCGGTATCGTAGCGCGAGGTCGAGAATATCGCCAACATCTTCATGATTGCGGAATTGCACGCCTTTGACGACACGTCCATCGCGTACATCCAAGCAGGGTATGATGCGGCGCGTTAGCACGTCATGGCCTCACTAAGGGTGAAGGCCCCTTCATAAAGGGCTTTGCCAATTATCACGCCATGCGGCTTCAGGCGCTTAAGGGATTTCACATGATTAATCGTTCCAACCCCGCCAGAGGTGATAAGGTCGAGCGAAGGAAACCTTGATTGAATGTCTTTGTAGAGATCTAAATTTCCACCCTTTTGCATGCCGTCACGGCCAATGTCTGTGACTAATATTGTTTTTAAACCTGACCCCAAATAATCATTCAAAACCTCCCAGAGAGATTTTTGAGAGGCTTCTGTCCAGCCTTTGGTCGCAGGTCGGTATTCACCGTCCTCACCTTGATTAACGTCTAGCGCAAGGCAAATTGATTCTGGCCCGACTTCTTTCAGCCAATGTTTAACCATTTGCGGGTTGGTGACAGCCAAGGACCCGATAACTACCCGGTCAACGCCGCCGTCCAACAGCGTTTTAATTTGAACGAGGTCACGTATGCCGCCGCCCGTTTGTATTTTAATATCCGCGCTATTCGCGATGTCTAAAATAAGGTCAGATTGCTCCGCTCTCCCGCTCTTGGCCCCATCAAGGTCGACAATATGCATCCACTGCGCGCCGGCTTTAGCATAGCTCTGCGCAACCGCTATTGGGTCAGCGTCATAATTGGTGCGCGCGTCAAAGTCGCCTTTTAATAGGCGCACACAGCCGCCATCCATCAAGTCCATAGCTGGAAAAATCATAGTTTAATATCCAGGAAATTTTTGAGTATTTTCGCGCCCGTCTTGGAACTTCGCTCAGGATGGAATTGGCAGCCCCAGACATTATTTTGACGAACAATAGCCGAGAAAGGCGCGCCATATTCAGTTTGCGCGAGTGTCGCCTCCGACAAATCTGCTGCGTAGGAATGCACAAAATAGGCAAATTCACCTGATTGAACACCCGTTAGCAAAGGGTCTTCCTTTACCAGCTCTAGAGAATTCCACCCCATGTGCGGCGCGGGGAGGTCAGCCGTGTCCAATTTGGAAACACTACCTTTGACTAACCCAAGTCCCGCAACTTTCTTGCCGCCTTCATCAAGCGTTTCAAAAAGAAGCTGCATCCCCAAACAAATTCCGATGACGGGCTGGGTGAGCGCTTGCAGAACGGGCTTTAAGTTTTTCGCGTGGATGTTTTTCATCGCGAATGGTGCCGACCCTACACCTGGCAAGACAATCCGCTGGGCAGCCTCAATGACTTGCGCATCGTCGCTAATGATGGGCGCAACACCCAAGCGTTCGAAGGCATAGCGTACGGAGGCTAAATTCGCACAGCCGGTATCGACTATAACAAGACTCACAAGGAGCCTTTGGTCGACGGAATGTCGCTTCCCGATACCGCCAATGCCGGGCGTAGGGCTCGGCCTACACCTTTAAAGCAGGCTTCGATCATGTGGTGAGAATTATCACCCTTCACATCAATATGAATGGCGGCTCCAAGGGTTTGAGCGAGGCTCTCGAAAAAATGGGGACACATTTCGACGGGAAATTCGCCGACATGATCCGTTGGAAACTCTCCGCGAAAGACAGCTGCGGGCCGACCAGACAAATCAATAGCGACTTGCGCCAGCGTTTCGTCCATCGGGATGACATAGCCATAGCGCCCAATCCCAGCCTTATCTCCCAGAGCTTGTTTTAGAGCCGAGCCAAATGCGAGCGCTGTATCTTCAATGGTGTGGTGCGGATCTATGTGAAGATCGCCTTCGCAGGAGAGGGTAAGCCCCATACCGCCATGTTTAGAAATTTGCTCTAACATATGGTCATAAAAACCTATGCCTGTTGTAATTTTTGTTTGGCCGACATCGTCCAAATTTACGCGGACTGAGATATCTGTTTCATTAGTTTTGCGGAAAACCTCACCGACTCTGTCGCTGCGGACTGGGGTTTCCGTAACGCCGAACGCTTGAAGTGCGATGGTGTTTTCCTCTGGCGAGCCTACGGAAACCCGTACGCGCCCAGTTGTCGAACGGTAATCTCGGATTTTCACGTTAAACTGTTGCAGCCGCGTAAAGAGGTCTTCGCTGTTATTCACCTCCAGCAGAATAAAGTTGGCATCGGAAGGATAGATCGTTTCAACATATTCTGATTTTGCTAGCTCATTGGCTAAACGTTGCCGCTCCAACAGGGTCTCTTTAAGACGCTGCGAATGCACGGCCATCGCGGAAGGTGCCAGCGCATTCAAAATAGCGGCCTCTACCGGACGAGCAATCGGGTAGGGCGGGAGGACTTTGAGCAGGAGCTGAATGACAGACCCGTCAGCTAACAGCGCGCCGCCGCGTACACCAGCCAGCGCATAGGCCTTTGACAATGTTCTAAGTACAACAAGATTTTGAACCTCTCCAATCTTGTCCACAAGGCTCTCTTGATTGGAAAATTCGATATAGGCCTCGTCAACC
>CALLBD010000091.1 GCA_938001915.1 uncultured Caulobacterales bacterium
TTTATGGCGTGGCGCGAGATGATTGCGCCGGCGGGATGGCGCGGCATTGAGCGCGTAAGCTATGTGCTGCTCTTCCCCGCGCTCATCATTCGCGAGATTGCCAATGCCCCGCTAGAGACAGCGCCTTGGGGCTTGGCGATAAGCTTGGTCGGCGCGCAAGTGGGGCTCTTTCTCATAGGCCTCCTCGCCCGCGCGCGCGGCGGCCTGCCCGCCAAAGGCTCTATTATTCAAAGCAATGTGAGATGGACTGCCTTTGTCGCGCTCTCCATCGCGGGGGCGTTATTTGGCAGCGAAGGCCTCGCGCTCGTCGCGATTTCTGCAGCGCTGATGATACCTTTTGCGAATATATTCTCCGTTGGGGCCTTAATTAAATATGGCGATAGCGACGCCTCAGACACGCCGGGATATAAACCCAATATAGCGCGCGGTCTCGCCACTAATCCGCTGATACTTGCCTGCATCATCGGTACGGGATTGAACCTCATGGGCCTCGCGCCGACGGGTGTGGCGGATGAGACGCTGCGGTTGATGGGACAAGCCGTGATTGCGCTCGGCCTGCTCACGGCGGGCGCAGGGGTAGATTTCTCGGCGCTGAAAGGCGCAGGGGGGCGCACGGTGCAATGGTCACTTATTCGCCTCTTGGGCTTGCCATTCCTTGCGCTCGCACTGGGGCTGTGGATAGGCCTGCCGCAGATGCACCTCCTCGTCGCCGTGATTTGCACCGCTTCGCCCACGGCGACAAATGGCTATATTCTCGCCCGCCAATTAGGCGGCGACGCCCCTCTCTCCGCGAACCTCATTGCCGTACAGACGGTCCTGTCCATCGTGACCATGCCCTTGATTTATATGCTGGCCTTGAATTTGAGTGGGAGCATTTAAGCCCACGAGATGATGGGTGATGGATGATGGGGGTAGCGTTTACCCTATATTAACCATAAATCGCGCTCCCATACTGCCGCGCTAAAAATTGGCCCAAGACTTGCTGGGTGTGAGTAAATTTACTTATTCACACCTGGACGTCATCATGGGCGAGATAACCGAAATATTAGCCAGAGTTACGAGTATTTCTTTAGTCATTTCTATGATTTGCACATTCTACCTCTGGCCAGAAAATCTGATGCCTTCAGAGGTTGGATCTGAAAAAGAGATAAATGATCTGTTTTAAGGGGAAAGTTTAGGGCGCGGGTTGATTGGCGTGGGGTGATGGTGTCCGGTTAAAGCTTACCTGGTCTGTCTTCATATCAAGCGCAAACTAGGGCTGCCTAAAAACCTTTCCTGACTCAAAATACTTCACAGTTCCACATGAAGGATCTACTATTTTATCAATTTCAGGGATAAAACCTTGAGACCGGATTACGGAAAAAATTCTGACATCCGCCGCTGGCAGAGTTTTTCTTATGATTTCTGCGCAAGCTACCGAGGTATTTCCTTGGGTAAGCACGTCATCTACCAAGGTAATTTTTGGGTTAGAAAGTAAATCTAGCGTGCATGCCAAGGTCACCATATGTTCCGCAACTGTGGGCCTATTACTAGCTGACGAAAATGCAGATTTTCGAACGGCTTCTGTTCTTATTACCCCTTCGATGACCTCCAAACCATGGCCATTTTCATTCAACTGATCACAAATTATTCTTGAGGGCCAAAGGACGTTTGCTTGCTTAGGTGAACTTTTAGGAATCGGGATTAGAACTCGGTTAGAGAAAAAATTAACAAGCTCGCTACACTGCTCGTTCTCAAAACGATTAATCATGCTTTGCAAAAGAGGTAGCGAGCCTTTTTTTACATGTCCGCATATCCGCCGGGATTTTTTCGAAATCTCTGAACGTCCACGCGGTGAATAGTTTGCGAAAGTCGCATATTCATATTCAAAAACCAAAATCTACCGAGCCCGTGTAGATTGGAAGTTCTGCTAGTGCGTCTTCTATGTTATCATTATCGATTACTATGGCACCATACTTTATCATTTCACTCGGCCAAGAAAGTGAGTTGTCCGATGCCACGCTGTCAAGAATAAATAAAGTCCTACCAATTCTAAGAGCCTCCCACCCCTGATGACGCGTGCCGCTCTTTTCCGAAGCTTCTATTATTACAGTCGCATCCGATATTAGCGCCATCGTTCTGTTACGACGCGGGAAGTTTTCAGCTCTCGACGGATACCCTCTACTAAATTGACTTACAGCTAAATGATTAGCTTTAATTTCCTGTATAAGGCCAGCGTTTGATTTGGGGTAAACCTTATCAAGAGGGGTCCCAAGAACTGCAATTGTCTTACCACCTAAATCTATGGCAGCCCTATGCGCTATGGTGTCAATACCCTCCGCTAATCCGCTAACCACGGTTATGCCAGCCTCAACAAGGTACTTGGTGAATAGATATGCACGTTTTTGACCAGCTTCCGATGCCTTACGGCTACCTACTACAGAGACTCTGGCGCCCATTGTGAGTAAAGAGATATCTCCTTCCATGTACAGTAAATCAGGGGCATGACGGACTTCTTGTGGGGTCAAAATTCCCGCGAAGTCATTTACTTTCATTTCTGTAGCCATAGAAATCCCCAAGTCATTGACAGTATTTGATTCGGTTTAAGTCAATTTGGTTAACGGTATCGCAAAGTGGTGCTTGGTGCAAAACCCAACTGAGCCGACCAACATTAGTTAGCTGTTTTTGACTTCTGCCACAATCAACTACATCCTTTCCAAAACACCCCGCTTTCCATCCCCCAACATCCCCCATAAAACCGCAGTTCCTGCCAATTGCATCCACGACTCCCAAACCCATGATAAATTGATCAGGTTCTTTCAAACATGGGACAGGAGAGAGTCGACCTCTTCTCCGGTTTGGAGGGCGGTGTGCTTAGGTTGGCTTGGTAACGCGGGCTAATCGGGGCCGGAGAGCGAGAGCTGCACCCTCTGGAACGAGGGCAATCCAGTACGGCCGTTTTCCGTGAAACACTGCTGCGTGGTCCAGTTGATTGGGCTTTAGTCCAATCAACATGCAATTGGCATTCGCCAATTGTGGGACGTGCATTTGTTCTTCGAATAAATGCACTGGGTTTCTTGCGTAAAACACTTTTCATTTTGGTCTCCTTCGCAGGGACCCACACGCAGACGTCCCTTTTTTCGGGCGCTTCGCACCCTATTGGCAGGTTGCCGCCCGCCAACCCAACCTGCGTTGGGTCATACAGGTAACATTGCCACAAGATTGGCAGTGAGCGTTGGCGCTTGCCTTTTTACCCCTATGAAATTCAGAAAGCCTTTTATGCCTAGAGACACCCCTTCCCCGCTAACCGCTTTACAGAAAATCCAGCTCGCCTCCGCCCGCGAGAAACTTAAAATCGAAGCTGCGCGTGCGCGCGCTGTTGAAGAAGAGCTTGCCCCCAAAGAGGTTAAGCGCAATCAATTCGGCCATCCCATTGTGCCCTTTGAGGAGATGCCCGAATTAGAGCCTGCAGATATGGACCTCATTTCGATTGAGTTTGAGCGCCTCGCCTGTCCCCATTGGGCGGTCAAAAAATACCGTCCTGGATTTGGACCAAAGAATGAGCTGCGAAAGCTTTCCCGCGATAGTTGGTATTTTTACGAAACGGGACGGGATATTTTAAAGGCCGTGGCTGACGCTGTCCTTTCGGACCGTATGCCGACCTTATTGGAAGACCTCTCCACCGAAGGGCATGACGTGGCCCATGCTATAGAAGGTTTGCTCAAATTCTTAGAACTGGAAAGAGACGCCATAGAAGAAGCCGCCGTCTTGCACCGCACAACGGTGGAAAAGCTAGACGCGAAAAATACCGCCGAGCTCGCCGAGATACGCAAGAGCCTCGATACCCGTTGGGACGCGCTATCAAAGCGGTGCGCTGAAACGGGGTAGGAAGATGGGCACAGAGCACGCCCCCTAACCAAGGGCCGCGTTAGAGACTACACAGTGCCGCCTAGATGATATAAGTCTCCCCCATGGCTCTCACCCCGTCTCAGATTGAACGATATGCGCGGCACCTCACCTTGCGCGAAATTGGCGGGGCCGGGCAAAATGCCTTGCTGGCGGCGCGGGTCGCCATTGTTGGCGCAGGCGGTTTGGGCGGGCCTGCGGGGCTCTATCTCGCTGCGGCGGGCGTGGGGCAGATCACGCTAATTGATGATGATGTGGTCGAGGCGTCCAATCTACAGCGCCAAGTACAATTCGGCAGCGAGGATCTAGGCGGGGGCAAAGCGGCGGTGATGGCCGCGCGGCTGGAGGGGCTCAATCCCGATTGCCGCGTGAACGCGGTGGATGCGCGGCTAACGGAGGACAATGCGCTGGACCTCTTGCGCGGGCATGATGTGATTTTGGACGGTACGGATAGTTTTGCTGCGCGCTTCGCGGTCAATGCTGCCTCACATGCGCTGGGCGTGCCGCTGGTGTCGGGGGCCTTGGGGCGGTTTGATTTACAGCTGGGGGTGTTTAATGTGCAGGCTGATGAGGCTGAAAACCCCTCGCCTTGCTATCGGTGTTTTGTCTCAGATGCGCCTGTTGACGCGGAAAACTGCGCGACCCACGGCGTGCTCGGCGCGCTGGCGGGGATGGGCGGGTCGATGATGGCGATGGAAGCCGTAAAGCTGCTTACTGGCGCGGGCGAGCCCCTAATTGGGCGGCTCTATGTCTATGACGGTTTACGGGCGGCGGGACGGACCATTGGCCTATCCCGCGACCCGAATTGCCCCGTCTGTGGGAACTAATAGTCCAAAGGCTTAAAGGCAGAGCGGCTACGCAGGGACCCTCTCAGGCCAAGCCCGCGCGAGCTGTAAATACCAAAAGTCTGAGGGAATGGACGGCTATCTCGATTGATAATGCGGTTACGGAAATTTTCTTCGCGGATTTCACGCGCCCGCAAATCCGATGCACGACGATTAGCCCGCTCGTCGGCTGCAATGCGAAGGCGGTCAGTTTCTGCGCGAATTTCGGCGGTCTGCACTGCGGCTTCCGCCTGAGTGAGGCGATGCGGAATGCCCGACAGCGCATTATGGCGATAGACTTGTACGCCTTGCTCACAGGTCACGGAATATGGACCCGCCACAGAGCCACAATTGGCAGAGGCGGCAGCGGGGAAAGCCGCAGCTACGCTGAGGCCGAGGATGAAAATGATACTACGAGTCATAAAAGGTCTCCTATTCGGAGTTAACCTTTCATTAACTTATCCGGCTACGCAACGGCTTGCGCCTTCTGGGCGAAACCCTGAAGGCGGCTACACCTAATGGCGCGATTGAGTTATCTAAATGTCGCCGCCGAGCGAGCGCCACGCCGCCGTAATCATAGCGGGTTTTTTGATGAAGGCTTCAAGCTCTGTCATATCCGCCAGCGGGTCCGCCGCGATGATAGCTTCAAGACTTTCGCCCGCATCCTTTCGGGCCTTCACACGGTCATGTATCGCTTGCAGCCGTTGGATAGACTCGCCGAGATCAGCCTTGGTGGCCAGCGCGCCATGCCCCGGAATGATTTTCGTATTGTCGTCGGACATATCATAGGCCATCTGTTGGGCTTTAATCATGCCCTGCAGAGTTCCGCCGCTATCCACATCCACAAAAGGCAGCATGTCCCGGAAATAATTATCACCCATATGCACGACATTAGACTGGACAAAATGCACAATGGCATCCCCGTCCGTGTGGGCGGCAGGCATATGGATTGCCTTTACTTCTTCGCCGTTAAACCAAAAGGTCATTTCATCGGAGAAGGTCAGAACGGGCCAAAGCGATACGTCGCGCGCCGCTTGCTCACGGCCAAAGGCTTTGTTCATATAGCTGATACCCATACGCGCACGCACATTATTGTGCGCAACGACAGTTGCGCCCACATCTCGCATCTCGGCATTTGCGCCTGTGTGGTCGCCGTGGTGATGGGTGTTCAAAACATAGGTAATAGGCTTATCGGTCAAACCCGCCACCACATCGATTATCTCTTGGCCAAAACGGGAGAATTTATCATCAATCATATAAACGCCGTCCGCGCCAATATTGACACCGATATTCCCGCCCGGCCCCAAGAGCATATACATGGACTCGCTCAGTTTTTGGCTCGTGATATTGGGCTTGGCTGGCGCTTCGGCGCTCGCCGCTTGCGGCGCAGGTTTCGGATCTGGCTCAGGGGCATTGGCAGCCGTTTCAGCGCCAGAACAAGCGGCTAGAATAAGGGCGGTGGCGAGTAAGAGATGTTTCATGGCAATTCCTTTAAGACGCAATTTGGAAACTCGCGCCTGGCGGCAGGACGCGATTTGGCGCAGCATGATGGTCCATCATTGCGCGGATATTTATGAGAACCAGCTCGCCCATTTCGCGGCGACTCTCATGAGTCGCGGAGCCGATATGAGGCGCCAAGATGACATTGGGAAGATCAAGAAGATCTATGTGAGGCTTTGGTTCTTTCTCATACACATCCAGACCCGCTCCAGAAATCGTGCCCGCCTTTATCGCCGCGGCCAAAGCCGTCTCGTCGATAATTTCTCCGCGCGCCGTATTAATGATATAGCTGTCTGGCCGCATCTTGGACAGTCGCTCCGCATTGATAAGATGATGCGTGCTCGGCGTCGCCGGACAATGTATCGACAAGAAATTTACTTGCGCAATCATCTCATTCAAATCTTCGTGCCAAGTCGCGGCCAATGACTCTTCGATACTTAACGGCACGCGGCGGCGGTTATGATAATGCACGTCCAGACCAAAGGCACTGGCGCGGCGCGCAAGGGCTTGGCCAATCCGCCCCATCCCTAGCACCCCGAGCTTACGTCCCCTCACCCTGTGCCCGAGCATATAGGTTGGGCTCCAGCCCGCAAATTCACCCGCGCGCAGATTTCGGTCCCCTTCGACCAAACGGCGGGGCACAGCCAAAATTAGGGCCATGGCCAAATCGGCCGTGTCTTCGGTCAACACGCCAGGTGTATTCGTTACTGGTATGCCCTGCGCATGGGCGGCCGCAACATCAATATGGTTTGTCCCCGCGCCAAAATTCGCAATTAGCTTCAGCCTCTCCGTCGCATGCGAGAGAACTGCCGCATCAATTTTATCAGTCACGGTTGGAACAAAGACATCGCAATCAGAAATGGCTTGAGCGAGTTCTGCTTGCGTCATGGGCGTGTCATCAACGCGCAAAATGGTATCAAACATATCCGCCATTCGGCTTTCCACCTCTGTGGGTAGGCGACGCGTTACAACAACCGTGGGCTTAGACTTCATACGGAGCGTTTGGACTGTTTAACGAAAAAATGCAATGCAGACTCTATTAAGAATTAGCCCTTCATTAACCCAAACACGGGCAAGTTTAACATTATGCGCAAAATTATCCTCCCCTCGCTTTTCGCTCTTATGCTCGCTTTACCTGCGGCGGCGCAAGACCGCGTGAAACGGATCGTCGAACCCGTTCGCGCCCCCTCACTCGACAATATCTATCGGGTCAGCGCGGATAAGACGCCTTCAGGTTTTGTTGTCCCCCGCTTTGTCAGTTTGAAATATTCTAAGGTCAATGGCCGCACGGGGCCCAGCCGCGAGTATCCGATTGCGTGGCAATATCAACGCCGCGGCTTACCGCTCCTCATCGTGGCAGAAACAGAAATGTGGCGCAAAGTTCGCGATATTTCTGGCGATGAAGCCTGGGTGCAAAAGCCCGCGCTATCGGGGTCGCGAACGGCGCTAGCTTTGCAAAGCACCTCATTGCGCTCCCGCCCAGATGCGCGGGCCAGAGAGGTTGCGCGCACGGAACCACAAGCCCTGCTACGCCTGCAAAATTGCCGGGACGGCTGGTGCGAAGTAAAATCGGAAAACGGCCTTAAAGGCTGGGCCAGAGAAGAAGCCCTGTGGGGCGCGAAACGGCCTTAACCTAACTTTGCTTTAGATAGCGGCCAGCGACAGCGTCCAGCATCGCCATACGCTTCGGATCACGGGCATCAGGCGCGGTGATTATCGCCACATCTAAATTTGTCTCAATATCCTGCGGACAGGCCGTACGGGGTGTCGCGGATAAGGTTTGGATAAGGTTGAGAACAGCTTTTTGCGCCGTTGCCGAATTTTGTTGCAATACCGCAATCACGCTGGCGACATCAACGCTACCATGAGTTTCATGCCAGCAGTCATAATCGGTAACCATCGCGATGGTCGCATAAGGGAGTTCAGCTTCGCGGGCGAGTTTCGCTTCTGGCATGTTGGTCATACCAATCACGTCACACCCCAATTGACGATAAATTCGGCTCTCGGATTTTGTCGAAAATTGCGGGCCTTCCATGGCAACATAGGTCAGGTCCTTGCCAGCTTTCGGACGGTGCACATTGGCACCTGCTGCCACTGCCGCATCACCCGCGAGGCCAGATAGGCGCTCGCATATGGGGTCTGCGGCGCTGACATGTGCCACGCAGCCTGCACCAAAGAAACTCGTTTCGCGCTTAAAGGTGCGGTCGATCATCTGATTGATCATAACAAAATCCCCTGGCGCATAGGGTTCCTGCAAGCTTCCAACCGCAGAAATCGAAAGAATATCCGTACACCCACTTCGCTTAAGCGCATCAATATTTGCGCGGTAATTCACATCCGACGGCGAGATAGCATGCCCCCGCCCGTGACGCGGTAGAAACCGTAAACGCACACCGTTCATTTCTGCAAAAAGAATATCGTCAGACGGCGCGCCCCATGGCGTGCTAACGCTCACCCATTCCTTGTTCTCCAGTCCAGCCAAATCATACAAGCCAGACCCGCCTAAGATGCCGAGTGTCCATTGGGTGTTGTTATCTTGTGTCATGCCCTCTTCCTGCAAAACAAAAAACCCGGCTGCAAGAGCCGGGTGTTCAATTTCATGTGTTTAAGACGTCTAATGCTTCACGTCTCTCCAAACGCGCTTGTAAGATAGGAAGAGTAAGATTGAGAGGATAAGGAGATAGATGATTGTCATCAATCCAATGCTCTTGCGTTGCTCTAATTTTGGGTCGGCTGTCCACGCCAAGAACTGCGTCACATCAGAGGCCATTTGCTCAACCGTCGCAGGAGGCGCATCGACAATCTTGGACTTGCCGTGGTCGATTATCTCAACAGGCTCATATGAGACGAGGTCATCTGAGAGCGGAGACGCCATGGCGATTTTATGGCCTTCCATAACGGGGTTCCAGTGCAAGCCCGGTGTCAACTCAACATCGGCGGGCTTAGGCACATCATATGAAACAAGGAGATTATAAAGATAGTCAGCGCCGTTTCCCCGCGCTTTGACCATGCTGGACAAATCAGGGGGTAACGCACCGCCATTTGACGCGCGGGCCGCAGGTTCATTCGGGAAAGGGTCTGGGAAATAATCCGCCGGAATACCGGGACGTTCAATCTCATCACCCGTCTCAGAGTCGATATCGGCAACTTGCCAATCCGCAGCGAAGTTTTTCACATAGGGGTTGTCGCTTGGGTTTGGATAATCCTCTAGGTAAAACGGGGCGCCCTTATCGCCTAGGTGACGAAATGCGACATATTTCAGGCTATGACAGGCAGCGCAAACTTCGCGGTAAACCTGATAGCCGCGCTGCGCCGCCGCACGGTCATAGGTCCCTGTTGCGCCCTTAAAGGACCAGTCAGGGTGCTTCATCTTATAGTCACCATGGACACCCCCGCCGGCGGCGAATGCCATTCCGCTGATGGATGTAACTACAAGGACTGTGCCGAGGAGTATGTTTTTCGGTGTCTTGAACGCCATGTCTTCGCGCTTTCTAACTACGAGTATTAAAAGGGTAAGACCCGGCTATTCAGCCGGGGCAAGAGTTTCGCCGTGCTTGCCATCGCCTAGGACAGCTTTGGTAATCGAGTCGGGACGCTTGAGCGGTTTCTCAATAAGACCCAATACCGGCAAGATGACCAAGAAATAAGCGAAATAATAAACTGTCGCTATTTGGCTGACACGGTAGAATGTGATGCCAGAATTTTTACCAAATGGAACCGCAATATCATCAGGCGTCCCTGCACCGCACCATCCGAGGACAAAGCAGAAGAAGATGAAGAAAATGAAGAACCAGCGCGCAATTGGACGGAAGCGCATGGAGCGTACCTTATGCGTATCGAGCCAAGGCAAGATAAACAGAACAATAATCGCGCCAAGCATTAAAAGAATACCCGCGAGCTTATCAGGCACAGCGCGCAAGATTGCGTAGAACGGTAGGAAATACCACTCGGGAACGATATGCGCTGGCGTCTTGAGCGGATCAGCTTCGATGTAGTTATCCGCGTGGCCGAGCGCATCTGGGAGATAGAATAAGAAAATAGCGAAAATCACGAGGAAGGCCGCAATCGCGAACGCGTCTTTCACGGTGTAGAAAGGATGGAACGCCAGCGTATCTTCTTTGGTTTTCTCAGAAATACCGATGGGATTGTTCTGCCCAACATGGTGCAGAGCCCAAACATGGAGACCAACGAGGCCCGCCAAAACAAATGGCAGAAGATAATGCAAGGCGAAGAAACGGTTCAGCGTCGCATTATCAACGGAATATCCGCCCAATAACCATTCTTGTAGACTTTCGCCCACCACAGGAACCGCCCCAAAGAAGCCCGTAATCACGGTCGCGCCCCAGAAAGACATCTGTCCCCAAGGCAAGGTGTAGCCGAGGAAGGCTGTCGCCATCATTACGAGGTATATGGCACAGCCTAGAATCCAGATGACCTCACGCGGCGCTTTATAAGAGCCGTAATAGAGGCCGCGGAACATATGCATATAGACCGCGAGGAAGAACATAGACGCCCCAACAGCATGCATAGATTGCAACAACCATCCAAATGGCACGTCTCGGCGAATGCGCTGTACGGAGGCAAAAGCTTTGTCGACGTCCGCTACATAATGCATGGCTAGGATAACGCCTGACAGAATCTGAACGACGAGACAGAGCGCCAAAATACCGCCAAATGTGTACCAATAGTTCAAATTCCGCGGTGACGGGAATGTCATGAAATCTGCGCCCATGCGGATGATCGGCAAACGCTTATCCATCCATTTTGCGGCGGCGTATTTAGGTTCGTAAGTCGAGGGGCCAGACATAGTCTCTATCCTACCTTGATAACGTTTTCATTGACGAAGACATAAGGCGGGATTTCCATATTCTTCGGGGCAGGACCCTTACGGATTCTGCCGGATGTATCATAATGTGAGCCATGACAGGGGCAATACCAGCCATCAAACTCACCAGCTTCCCCAACGGGAACACAGCCGAAATGCGTACAGACGCCTACCATGACAAGAAATTCGGGACGTAAGTTCCCATTATTATCTGGAACGAGACGTTCGTTATCCGTCTCTGGGTCTGGGCAGTCACTTATGTCTGTGTTTTCGGCCGTTTCAATCTCAGCCTTTGTCCGGTGACGAACGAAAACGGGCTTACCCCGCCAAAGCATCTTGAGCTGCTGACCGACGGCAATCTTGGACAGGTCAATCTCAATCGACCCCGCCGCGAGCGTATCAGCGGCTTTTCCCATTTGTGCGACAAGGGGCCATCCGATAGCCGCCGCGCCCGCCGCAGCAGTCGCGCCCGTCGCGAGGAAGATGAAATCCCGCTTAGAGCCATCTTCTGGCTCTGTTGTCGCGTGTGTTGTGGAACTATCGGACATGAGGTCGTCCACTCCTTGTTGGCCTGCATCAGGCGAGTCTACATATTTTCGGCGGTCTTTAGCCCTATATAATCTTTATTGCCAGCCTGTATTCGCGGCAACTCGCCGCAATTTGGGGACGGATTACAGTCCCTTTGCCTCTAATCGTTCAAAATGTGTTAACTTGCGCAGTGTGTTGGAGCTGTCTGAGGTCGTTAAACAGCAAGGAAACTAAGGCTCACAGTCGCATTGGTTCTCCACTTTAAGCGCGTCATTTGTGATCTCGCGTGCGGGCGAGAGTTCTTTGTATCCGTGCCTCACTGAGAACCCTATCGCCATTTTGCAATCCCGTCTTGCGCGGCCCCAACCCAGGAGGCTATGCGCCGCCTATGCATGTCACATTATATCAGCCAGAGATTGCCGGAAATGTCGGTGCCATTATGCGCTCCTGTGCTTGTTTTGGGGTTGGTCTGACTTTAATCGAGCCGTGCGGCTTTCCGCTTGGCGATAAGCGTATGCGCCGCGCGGCCATGGATTACGCCGTTCCGGGCGGCTTGCAATCCGCGCTGGATTGGAAAAGCTACCGCGCAAATAGCACAGGCCGGCAAGTCTTACTGACGACGAAAGGCGCAACGCCTCTACAGGACTTTGCCTTTGAGGCCGATGACACCCTTATATTTGGCGCGGAAGGGACTGGCGTTCCAGATTTCGTCCACGCAGAAAGTGATACGCGTGTTGTCATTCCTATGGTTCAAGGGGCGCGGTCCCTAAATTTATCAAATTCTGTTGTTCTGACGCTGTTTGAAGCTTTGCGCCAGACCAATGGCCTGCCATAAGCACATTATGAAACAGTATTTTTTTGCAGCATTAATTTTAGCAGGATGTGGGGGCGCGAAGTCTTCCGCGCCCTTAACGTCCTCTCAGGAATCTTTCCCAACAGAAATTTCGGTGAATTTATCAGGGCGCTTTACCCGCCTCGCCTTGGATTGCGTAGAGCAGGAATTTCCCAATAAAATCTCCCGCACCACAAATGATGCGGAGAGCATTGGTCGGCCCAAAGACCTTTTCCCCGTCTTCTACGGCTGTTTTGATTGGCACAGCGCAGTTCACGGACATTGGTTACTTGTGCGGCAATTGCGGGTCGGGCCGCAAGATGCCGCGTGGCGCGCGGAAGCTATCGCGAAATTAAACGCGAACATCACGCCCGAGAATGTCGCGGGAGAACTCGCAAATTTCCGACGTACTGAACGCGGCTCATGGGAGCGCCCTTATGGTTGGGCCTGGGTGCTGCAATTAACTGCGGAACTGCGGGAATATGATGACCCAAATGCGAAGCGCTGGCTTGCCGCTTTGGAGCCTTTGGAAGCAGACATTGTGCAAGCCACCAAAGACTGGCTGCCAAAACTCGCCTATCCCATTCGTCTTGGGACACATAACCAAAGCGCCTTTGCCTTTACCCTCATGTGGGATTGGGCAGAAGTTGCGGGCGACGCGGAATTTGCGGCTTTGCTCAAATCCAAATCCCTAGATTTTCATGCCGCTGATGTAGATTGCCCCCTCGCCTATGAACCTTCTGGGGAAGATTTCCTCTCGCCCTGCCTAATGGAAGCGGATCTCATGCGGCGCCTAATGGAGCCCGCCGAGTATGAAGCGTGGCTCAGTGCGTTCTTGCCGAATATCCCAACCGATGGTTCTGCGGAGTGGTTGGCGCCCGCGATTGTCAAAGACGCCAGCGACGGCAAACTCGTGCATTTAGACGGGGTCAATTCCTCGCGCGCGTGGAATCTCTACAACATTTCCCGCGCACTCCCGGAAGGCGATGCGCGCCGCGCCAGCCTTATCGCCGCCGCCGAAATTCATAGGGACACAGGGGTCGCTGCCGTATCTGATGAGCATTATTCAGGTAGCCATTGGCTCGCGAGTTTTGCAACCTATCTCATGACAGATAGGGGTTGGTCCGAATAAGTCATGATGACCAGCGAAACCCCCTCCGAACAGAAAGCCATGCTGGAGCGGCAGAAAAAGCTGCGGCCCTCTATCTTTATAGATATTAGTTTTGGGGTGCTCTTCTTTTTCGTTGCCCGCGAATTCGGTCTTGTAACAGCCGCTTTGACGGGGGCCGCAGCAACGCTTGGGCTTTTCGCCGTACAGCCTTTTACCAAACATGGCCTACTTGGTGGCTTTGCGGTCTTTTGCGTGGTGATGTCCCTGATTAGCGCGGGCATTGCCTGGGGGTTCCAAGACGACCTCGCCGTTAAGTTACGCGGCACAATTATGTCGATTGTCGCGGGTAGTTTCGCACTCTATGACGGCTTAGTTTTGAAAGGCGGTTATCTCGGAAAGCGCATGGCGCTCTATATGGAGGGCATAGGCACGTTAAATCCGCGAAAGGCGTCATTCGCTTTGGCCGGCGCCACATTTGTCCTAATGTCGATAGACACGCCCCTCGCCTTTATTTTAACGACGGACCAGTGGATTTGGTACAATGCCTTTTTCGATAATATTATTGCAATCCCCATTATTATTATTGCGATGTTAATGGCGCGTGAGAAACGAGTGACATCGCCACAGGAAAAACTCTCATGACAGAGGATTTTACGCAAAAGCAGAAAATAGCGGCCGCATGGTTCAGAACCCTGCGCGATACAATCTGCGCTGAGTTTGAAGCGTTGGAAAGCGAAACGCCCACTGACCTCTATCCCGGAGATCCAGGAAAATTTGTCTATGAAGACTGGCAGCGCCAGGTCGAAAATGGCGGCGGCGGTACGGGCGGTATGCTGCGCGGACGCTTGTTCGAGAAATGCGGGGTCCATATAAGTGTGGTCAAAGGCGAATTTGATACAGAAATGGCGGCGCGGGTGCCAGGCGCCGATAAAGACCCGCGATTTTGGGCGGCGGGCATTTCGCTCATCGCGCATATGGTCAACCCCCGCATACCCGCAGTCCATATGAACACGCGCTATATCGTGACGACAAAAGACTGGTTTGGCGGCGGCGGCGACCTGACCCCGACTCAAGCCGTCGATCGCACGCAAGACAGTCTCGACGCCAAGGCGTTTCATGCGGGAATGAAGGCGGCTTGCGATGCGCATGAAGTCGCCAATTATGAAAAATATAAAGATTGGTGCGATGAATATTTTCACCTGAAACATCGCGATGAGCCGCGCGGTATTGGCGGCATCTTTTATGACCGCCACAACAGCGGTGATTGGAATGCCGACTTTGCTTTCACCCAAGATGTTGGTCGTCATTTCATCAAAACCTATGCCGCGATTGTGCGCCGCCGTATGAGTGAGCCTTGGACAGCAGCAGAGCGCGAGGAACAGCTCATCACCCGCGGACGCTATGTCGAGTTTAATCTGCTGTGGGATCGCGGCACCACATTTGGCTTAAAAACAGGTGGCAATGTAAAAACGATTTTGAGCAGCATGCCGCCCGTTGTGAAATGGCCATAGAAATTGAAAAGCGTGACAAGGCACCCATGACAGTGAAACCCAAAATTCTACTCTTCGACCTCGGCGGCGTGATTGTACCTTGGGTAGGAACAGATTTCCTCGCCAATTTCAATGACATCTCACCTGATGACGTCACGGCAAAGCTGGGTCAGAGTAAAGTTTTTTACGATTTTGAGCGGGGCCTCGCCAGCGAGGCGGACTTCCTCGCAGAATTGCCGCGCCTCTTTAAATTACCCGAAATAGACATAAAGGCGCTTTGGAATAGCTGGGTCCTTCCCCCTTACCCCGGCACATTAGAGGTCCTGGCCGAACTAAAAACCCAATTCACCACGGCATGTCTGTCCAACACAAACGCCCTACATTGGGAGCATTTAGGTACCCTGTTCGATTTAAATGACACGTTTCATTACACTTTTGCATCCCAGATATTAAACGAGGCAAAACCCGATGCAATGAGCTACAAAAAACCAATTGAGTTACTGAATTGCGACATTCAAGACGTTTGGTTCTTCGATGACACTCACGCCAATCTTGAGGGCGCTCGGGCTGTAGGGCTGACCGCATTTCATGTCGACCGCAGCGTTGGTGTCCTTCCGACATTAAGAAAGTTAGGATTGATAGCTTAAGTCAAACTTGGCGATCTTCGACTCTTGTGATAAGCGTTGGTCATGAAAAAAAATTATATCGCCCTCATCGTGCTCGGATTGACAACATTTGCAGGAAGCGCCCAAGCGCAATTAGTTGTCCAAGGTAAAGGCGATGCCGCACGATGCTACGACTATGCGATAACGGGAAATAAGGGATCTCGCACGGCCATCGAAACCTGTTCAGACGCCTTTAGAACTGTAATTTCACGAAAAGACCGCGCGGCAACCCATGTGAATCGCGGGGTTCTCTACATGCGCAAGGGCGACCAAGAGCGGGCCATGGCAGATTACACGGCGGCGCTAGACATAAAGCCGGATTTGATACAGGCCTATGTCAATCAAGCCGCATCATTAATTCGTCAAAAGAAATATGATGCTGCGCTGGAGTCATTGAACATAGCTTTAGAAAATAGAGACAGCCCGACACGAACCGCCGCGCTATATAATCGCGCCATCATTCTGGATTGGAAAAAAGACTATAGAGGCGCGTATAAGGACTTGAAAGAGGCCCTGACTATCCGCCCCGAATGGGAGCCCGCTCTCAAATTGATTTCGCGCTATGATGTCAGGCCAGCGGGTTAAAGCCTCAATAAAGGTGGGGTAGCCCATTTCTCGATGACTTTCGCGTGGCTCATAAGGCTTTAATGCCTGGATTGCGCCTGAACAGCAAAACATACGACCCAATTCATTGATATACGTCTGAAAGAGGCTTATGTCGGCTTTAACTATCCCGGGAAAACCGACTCATGATCAAAATACAACCCTCATATGAATATGACGACCTCATCATAAGCGGTGAAAAATCCCTTTTCGGGCCCGGAAATGCAAAATTGCCTTTGCCGCCCATGCTAATGTTAGATCGCATCCTCAATATGGATGAAACCAGCGGCGCGCATGGCAAAGGCGAGGTCGTTGCCGAACTGGATATAAATCCAGACTTATGGTTCTTCGATTGCCATTTCAAAGGTGACCCCGTCATGCCGGGATGCCTTGGGCTAGATGCAATGTGGCAACTCGTCGGATTTTGGTTGGGCTGGACAGGCGGCCAAGGCCGAGGCCGCGCACTTGGGGTCGGTGAAGTGAAATTCACCGGGCAAGTCACCCCTGACATTAAAAAGGTGCGCTATGAAATTGACATCAAACGCGCCATTCGCCGGAAGCTCGTGCTCGGCATTGCAGATGGTAGAATGTATGCGGATGACGAATTAATCTATCAAGCCAAAGACCTAAGAGTTGGTTTGTTTATTCCTCCCACTGAAACTCCAGAACAGGGTTCATAATTATGCGGCGTGTTGTTGTAACCGGTCTCGGTATTATCTCTTGCATTGGCAATGATGCAGATACAGTCGCGGCTAATTTAAAAGCTGGCAATAGCGGTATTGATACAGATGAAAAAATGGCCGAGCTTGGCTTTCGTAGCCAAATTTCTGGTCGCCCCAATTGCGATTATAAAGAGATTATTTCGAAACGCTCCTACCGCTTCATGGGCGATGCAGCAGGCTGGTCTGCTGTCGCTATGCAAAATGCCATTGCTGATGCGGGATTAACCGAAGAACACGTCTCTAACCCGCGAACAGGTATTATCGCGGGCTCTGGCGGACCTTCATCCCTAGAGATTGTCCGCGCCGCCGATATTACACGTAAGAATAAAAGCCCGAAACGTATTGGGCCGTTCGCGGTCCCCAAAGCCATGTCGTCTACGGTCTCTGCAACACTTGCGACGCATTTTAAAATTCAAGGCGTTAATTATTCTATCACCTCGGCTTGTACGACCTCTTTGCACTGTATCGGCTCTGCGGTTGAGCAAATCCAATGGGGCAAGCAAGATATCGTTTTTGCAGGCGGCGGAGAAGAATTAGAGTGGTCTATGTCATCCCTCTTCGATGCGATGGGCGCGATGAGCAGCAAATATAACGACACACCAAAACAAGCAAGCCGGGCCTTTGATGAGGACCGAGACGGCTTTGTCATTGCGGGCGGCGCAGGCATGCTCGTACTGGAAGACTATGAACATGCGAAAGCGCGCGGTGCAAAAATCTACGCCGAAGTTATTGGCTACGCCGCCACATCAGATGGATATGATATGGTCGCTCCGTCAGGTGAAGGCGCAGAGCGCGCGATGCGACTCGCGCTGGAAACGGCAGGGCTTGAAACAGTTGATTACATCAATCCGCACGCAACAAGTACGCCCGTTGGCGACATTGCGGAGACCAAAGCGATTAAGCGGGTCTTCGGTCTGAACGGGCCTTATGTTTCCGCCACAAAATGCCTGACGGGTCACAGCCTCGGCGCGGCAGGCGTTCAAGAAGCTATCTACACGCTCCTAATGATGGACCGCGGCTTTATTGCCCCCTCTATCAACGTCTCAACGCGGGATGCCGAAATCCCTGCAATCAACATCGCCACTGAGGCGGTAGAGACCGAAGTGAAAACCGCCATGTCCAATAGCTTTGGCTTTGGCGGTACAAATGGCAGCGTAATTTTCAGCAAAGTCTAAGAAATACTGGAACGCCTTTGTTGGGCGGCCACTGACCCAGCATGAAGTGAGAGAAACACATGGCAGACAACGAATTCCCAACCGGTACTTTGATGGCCGGCAAGCGCGGGCTCATCATGGGTGTCGCGAATAAAAACTCAATTGCTTGGGCCATTGCGCAGCAGCTTGCGGCGCAAGGCGCAGAGCTTGCTTTCACCCATCAGGGTGACAAGCTGCTTCGGCGCGTGAAGCCCTTGGCAGAGAGCGTAGGGTCCAATCTGCTCGTGGATTGCGACGTCACTAATGACGAACAGATGGAAGCTGCTTTCGCCGCTTTAAAAGACGAATGGGGAGAGATTGATTTCCTTGTTCACGCGATTGCCTTTGCCGGCAAAGATCAGCTCGCAGGGTCCTTCGTTGATCAAACAACACGCGACGGATTTAAATCCGCGCTTGATATTTCCGCCTATAGTTTTGTCGATGCCTCGCGCCGCGCGAGCCAAATGATGAAGGATGGAGGTTCAATTATCACCCTCACCTATCTTGGCTCCGAACGCGTTGTACCTAACTACAATGTTATGGGCGTTGCAAAAGCCGCGCTCGAAGCCTGTACGCGCTATATCGCAGCCGATCTTGGGCCGCGCGGGATTCGCGTCAATGCTATTTCGGCTGGACCGATTAAGACACTCGCCGCAGCAGGTATCGGCTCGGGCCGACACATGTTCCGCTTCAACAAAGCCGCCAGCGCGCTGCAAGATAATACAGACCCGAAAGGCGTTGCGGGCGCAGCCCTTTATCTGCTGTCTGACCTTGGGCTGTCCTGCACAGGCGAAACACATCACGTTGACGGCGGTTTCCACGCTATCGGCATGCCGCAAGAAGCGCCTCTGCGTGAGAGCCTCGCCGACTAAGCTCAAGTCTCATTTTTTACCTAAAAAACCCGCCTGTTTTCAGGCGGGTTTTTTATGCGTTAGTGTCGGGCTGCTTTAGTTTGGCGGCGTGGCGGGGCCAACCACTAATTTTGAGAACGTCGCCCTTGCATAATCGCCATTGGCTTCATCTTCTTCCCATTTTCCAGTGCCGGGGCAGCCAGCATACCAATCTCCGCCGCCTTTTTTCGTACTGCACTGATTGTAGACGCCAGCCTTAAAATAAAGCGTATCGCCGCCATAACTATATTTATTATCGAGCTCATCCACTTTGCCATATGCATCGACATTGTTCGCCAAATTGAGAGAATATTTAACTGTCGGTCGGCCTGGGCTAGAGAATGTCAGATACATTGTGTTTCGATAGACATTAATTGTGTAGCTAAACTTATCGCCTAATGCGACGCCAGCAGCGCCCGGATCAGCGGAGTTTTCCCACGTATTCCCCCAAACGGGATAGGAAATATCTTTCCTGTTTTTATCTTTCTTCGCTAGGTTTCGCTCGTAATTCCAGAATACGGAACCGGTCTCATGATCTGGGAATTTCTTATAGTAAATTTTTATAGGCTCATTACCGTAACCAAAACCAGATTTCGTGCTTTCATATTTTGTCGCATGTATTTGACCTAGGACAGCTGAATAGGCCGCTTTTGTCTTTTTATCGCCCGCACGAAGCGCGACATGATCGACATGAAGCGTCGCATCCATTCTTCCGCCCACTGATCCAAATTTATCGGAGTCTTTGCGAGCCTCAATCGCGAAGTTATTTGCCGCACTATGTGTTTTGATACGCGTGTCTTTGCCGCGCAACATATATCGCAGCTCGCTTCTCGCATTTGATGTATTTTTCGTTGTCGTCCCTTTGTTGGGGCTAACGAGGACCATGCGGCCTTGTTCATCTAAGTAAAAGAACTCTGGGTGAGAGAATTTCTTAATCTTCTTCACGCTGACCGTATCTGGCTTCCCATCCTTATTACTGTCTATCGGAAGTGTGATGTTCCAATGGCTGAGATCAAACTTATCGGCGGGCACAGGTGCCTTATCCTTCGCCGCTGACGCTAGGGGCATGGATAAAATACTCACGATCAACGCGAATGATGAGGCCGTTTTTCCAGCTGACGTAAATTTAAAAGCACTCATATAACCGACTTTCATATCTTCCTATGATTTGGTGCGTCAAGAAAAACAAGGTCAAGACGACCCCACACTAACATATGCGCAAGCTGGCTCGGAATATATCGGCCTCAAGCAATGCTAGACTATAGCCTTAGAAATCTAACTAATTGAAAATGAACTCCACCGTAAAAATAAATTCACGCATCAATTTGGAACGTAGAACTATATGAAAAAAGCTCGGCCAGAAAGCCGAGCTTTTAAAACTTTATCAATTTGCCTTGTTAGGCCGACAGCGCGTCAATTAAGGCATTTTGCGCTCTATTGGCGTCGGCCAACCGCTCTTCCAAATCGAGCGCTTCTAGGGCTAATTGCTGCTGCAACGTTTGACCTTGAGCAAAGGCATCACCGACTTGCGTGACCGTTCCAGTCTGGAGGTCGATATCCACAGTGATGGAACTCACCCGGCCATTATCGAGCAAAGCGCGAATTTTTAGGCCCAGCGTTTCCGCATCTGCGGGACGCGACACATCCATAAAGTCAGAGCCATTTGACCAATTTACCCAAGCCGGCAGCGACGCGCCGTCGGCCATTGAAACGGTCCAGTTGCGAACAGTAGCGTCACAAACGGCCGAAAGACTAGATCCGAGCGAGATAGTCAAGTTATGGTCATTGGCTACTGCCTCGACGACCATATAGGCGCAGTCATCTCCCATGCCTGGGACATGAGCTGCGACCATGCCGCCGCGGTAATCACGATCTCCGAACATACGTCCGTAGTCATCGCGGGCATTCAAAGCACGTTCACGGAAGTAACGCTGCAAATCAATAGGTTGATTTTCAAGAAACTCATATGGATCAGCGGCATTTGTAGATACTAAGTCCTGACCGAGGTCGGCGGTATCATTTGGAATAATAAAGCCGTCCTCATTGACTCGAAGCGTAAGCTCAACCTGATCCGTCGCGCCGTCCGCGTCTGTCACCGTAACAATAAAGACAAAAGGCTCGGCTTGTGGTGTCGTGAGCGTTCCCGAGATAAGCCCCGTTGCAGGATCAACGGATAAGCCTGGCGGCAAATTATCCGCACTATAGTTCAAAACATCTCCATCTGGGTCTTGCGTAACCGCGCCGACATCAATGGTGACGGTCTCTCCCACTACATGCGGCGTTGCAGGTAGCTCGACCTGCCCAATAATGGGAGCTGGATTTATCACATTAAACGTGAATGTCATTTCAGCACTTTCTCCATTGGAATCCGTGGCGGTGAGCGTCACCTGATACGGCCCTAATTGCGAGGCAGAACTGACAATCGAACCTGAGATTAATCCCGTTGCAGGATCAACACTCAGACCTTCAGGCAGGCCAGCAGCGCTATAGGTCAGAGCCTCATCCTCAATGTCTGCAAAGACAGCCGCGGTTGGGATAGACACCTCAGTGCCATCTTCTGACGTCACTGAAATCGCGCCAGACAATGAGGAACTCACATTCCCGCCGCTAACATTTGGACCACCTAGAAGCTCTGGTGTCACAGTTGGCGTGTCATTAACTGGCGTCACGTCAAGATTGACCGTCGCCATATCTGTGCCACCTTCGCCGTCACTTATCGTGTAGGTGAATCTGTCTGGACCGTTGTAATCCGCGACTGGCTCATAGCTGACAGTGCCATCGGCATTGAGTGTAACAACCGCGCCGCTTGGCAGTGTCGTTGGAACACCGACAGAGACTGGCGTGCCATTGATTTCAGTAATCATCAAAGCATCGCCATCTGGGTCCAAATCATTGGCAAGTAAATCCAGAACGGTTGGCGTGTCCTCTGCCACCTCTAGCGTATCATTGCCTGCAATAGGCGCAGGGTTCGCAAGATTATAGGTCACATAGGTTGTCACGCTTTCACCGCTCGGATCCGTTGCTGTGACCTCGATGACATAAGTGCCCGGATCAAGCGGATCACCGCCTTGGCTGGCATTTGCTGCTGGCGTACCAGAGATGACACCTGTTTCAGGGTCAAAGACAAGACCTTCAGGTAGCTCACTTGGATCAACACTGAGCGTCAAAACATCATCCGTATCCGGGTCACCAAAGAACTCAGACAAGTCGAGCGGTTCCACTGCGGTATTATCATTACCCGTTTGAACAGGAATGACAGTCTCTGGGTCCGTTGGGCCGTTTGGATTATTCGGATCAACAATGACAGGTGCGTCATTCACAGGCTCAACATTAAGCGTGACCGTACCAACATCTGTTCCGCCTTCACCATCAGAGACAGTGTAACCAAAGACCAATGTACCGTTAAAATCAGGCGTGGGTATGAAATCTACCGTACCGGTAGTCCCAATAGTCAATTGACCCTCTGGCAGCTTGATTGGCGTGCCAATAGGCAGAAGGGTTCCATCAGGCAGCGCTGCTGCGTCAATCACCAATGCGTCTCCGTCAGGATCGCTATCATTGGCGTCAATAACATTGGTGGATACAGGCGTATCCTCCAGCGTGGTGATGACATCATCTTCAGCGACGGGTGCAGGGTTATCAACCGTGTACGTCACAAAGACTGATACCATTTCTCCGCTTGGGTCCGTTGCCGTGACTTCAACAACATAGACACCATCTGAGTTTTCACCGCCCTGCGAGGCATCTGCTGGCAATGTACCAGTGATGAGGCCCGTCTCTGGGTCAATAGACAGACCCTCTGGCAAACCTGTCGCGGCAAATGTCAACGAATCGCCGTCTACATCGGTAAAGGCCGTTGAGGCATCGAATGGCTCAGCAGAGGCGCCATCCGCAGAGTTTTGGTCAACCAGCGGTCCCGTCACGACAGGCGCATCATTCGCACCTTCAATTGTAACCGTTACAATGGCTGTATCCGTTCCGCCTTCACCGTCACTGACCACGTAAGCGATTGTGCTAGTTGCGGTCTCACCAAGCGCCAGCTCGTCAAAATCTCCAGCGGGATCAAATGTGAGTGATCCGTCAGGCGAAATTGTAAACACACCGCCTGTTGAGCCTGACGTTGGCCGTCCAACATTTGCTGGGTTACCTGCAACTTCTGTGATTGTCAGAACGTCTCCATCAGGGTCGCTATCGTTAGCTGTGATGACGTTACCCGAGACGGCGCCATCTTCGGAAGCGCTCAGAGCGTCATCACCTGCTGTAGGCGCGGGGTTAGAGATTACATATTCAAATGTATCCGTAACCGTTCCGCCTTCGCCGTCATCAGCTGTGACACTCACGCTATAGACACCATCAGAGTTCGGGCCGCCTTGGCTAGCTGAACTCTCAATTGTTCCAGAGATTTCACCTGTTACGGGATCAATAGACAGACCTGCAGGCAGACCTGTAGCCGTGTAGCTCAAAACATCGCCATCAGGATCAGAGAACATGCTCGCAATGGAGACTGTTTCTGCGTCCGCCGCGCTCATTGACCCGATAGGCGTATCAACAACAGGAGCTGGGTTCGTGACCGTATAAGTTAGCGTCGTTGTAAAAGTTTCACCGCTTTCATCCGTTGCCGTAACAGGGATTTCAAAGACGCCAGTTGGCGCACCCTGAGAAGCACTGGAGTCTAGCGTACCGGAGAGAACTCCAGTGGCTGGGTCGAAGCTTAATCCTGACGGCAAGTCCGCTGGGTCAATCGACAAAGTCACGCTATCGCTAGCATCTGGGTCACCGAAATAAGGTGTCAGATCAAGTGGCGTCACAGCAGAACTATCTGTCCCCGTCTGAGCCGGAATGTAATTATTCGGGTCAAGCGGCGGATCGCGTGGATCCGTCGGGTCGACAGGCAAGTTTGGCTCGCCAATAGGCGCTACCGGACGTGTCGGGTCGACAGGAATTGGTCCGTCATTTGTACCCATCACAGTCACTGAAACTGTCGCCGTATCTGTTCCGCCCTCACCGTCTGAAATTTCATAGGTGAGCGTGGTTACAAGTGTTTCGCCAGCGCCGAGCGTATTGAAGTCACCTGCTGGATCGAACTCATATGAGCCGTCGGCATTAATAGTGAATTCACCGCCTGAGCTACCTGCAACGGATTGACCGACATTAACTGGCAATCCATTGACAGACGCGACCGTCAAAACATCCCCATCTGGGTCTGTGTCATTAGACGTGGTGACATTGCCAGATAGAACAGTGTCTTCATCTGTCGTCACATCATCATTGACCGCAGTCGGTGCAGGGTTCGTGAATGTGTAAGTCACCTCACTCGAGACGCTTTCGCCATCTGGGTCCGTCGCTGTAATCGTCACAACATAGACACCATCAGCGTTTGGCCCGCCTTGTGAGGCATCCGCAGGCGGCGTGCCTACGATAATGCCCGTGACAGGGTCGATATTCATCCAAGACGGCAAATCTGCCGAAGTGAATGTAAGAGGCTCAGCGTCAACGTCAGAGAAGATTGTGCTTACGTCGAGCGGCAGTTGCTCAGCGCTATCATCACTCATTTGCGGCGCTAAAGTCCCTGTGACGACTGGCGCATCATTTGCACCCGTAACTGTCACCGTGACCGTGGCTGTATCGAAGCCACCTTCACCATCGCTAATTTCATAAGTGACGGTTGTGAGGCGTGTTTCGCCAACATCTAGGTCTTCGAACTCACCATTTGTCGCGAAGCTCATCTCGCCGTTCGCGTCGATTGTGAACAGGCCGCCTTCGCTGCCCGCAATCGGCTGCGCAACATTGAGCGGGTCGCCATTGACTTGCGTCACGGTGAGCACATCCCCATCCGGATCCACATCACTACCCGTGATGAGTTGACCTGTGATGTCTGTATCCTCTGACACATCGAACCCACCGTCTTCCGCAATCGGCGCCGGGTTATCAATCATATAGGTGATATTTGTCGTGAAACTCTCACCATTCGGATCAGTCGCCGTCACGGCTATGACATAAGTGCCAGGATTAGCTGGATCACCGCCTTGGCTTGCGCTGGCATTTGGCGTTCCAGAAATAGTGCCGGTGCTGGGGTCAAAGCTCAGACCTGCTGGCAATTCAGCGGGATCGAGACTTAGCGTCAAGACTTCCATCGGATCTGGGTCACCAAAGAAGGGCGTCAGATCTAGCGGCGTTACCAGCGCGCCATCGGAGCCCGTTTGGACCGGAATATAATTATTCGGGTCAAGCGGCGGATCACGCGGATCTTCTGGGTCCGTTGGGAAGTTCGGATTATTTGGCTCCGCAATGTTCCGCGTTGGATCAACAGGGATTGGCGTATCATTCACAGGCGTAACATCGATTGTGACCGTTGCTACATCCGTTCCGCCTTGGCCATCACTGAGCGTATATCCGAAGACAACAGGACCGAATACATCAGGCGCAGGCTCTAAGGTGACTGTGCCATCAGAGAGGACCGTCAATGTGCCTTGCGGAATTTCAGTCACGGTACCGACAGGAATGATGGTTCCATCTGGTAATGCCACCGCATCGATAACCAAGTTATCACCATCTGGATCGCTATCACTATTTTCAATAATATTGACTGTCAGAGGCGTATCTTCTGGCGTCGTGAAATTATCTGCCATCGCGATTGGGGCTGGGTTCGTGACCGTGTAAGTCACATTTGTTGTGAAGGTCTCCCCACTTGGGTCAGTCGCTGTCACAGCAATTGTGTAAATGCCGTCCATGCCGCCTTGGCTCGCATCAGAACTTGGCGTTCCCGAGAGAATGCCCGTCGCGGGATTAAAGACGAGCCCGTCTGGTAGGTCAGCTGGGTCAATAGAGAGCGTTACCTCATCACTGCCGTCCGGGTCACCAAAGAAGGGTGTCAAATCGAGCGGCGTTATGGCGCTTCCGTCTTCAGCTGTGTGTGCAGGAATATAATTCTGCGGGTCTACTGGAGGATCGCGCGGATCTTGCGGGTCAGACGGATCCATTGGATCGCTTGGCCCTGCTGGCTGAGAGGGGTCTACTGGAATTGGGGCATCATTGACGCCTTCGATCGTCAGGGTAACCGTTGCCTCAGAAACGCCACCTTGATTATCAGTAATCTGATAGATGAAGCTATCTACCGCGGCTTCACCAACGGCTAAGCCCTCAAACTGACCATTTGGATTATAGTCATACGTACCGTCATCATTCATTGTTAGCAGCGCACCGCTTGGAAGCGTAATTACTGCGCCCGAGACAATTGGCATGCCATTGACCTGCGAGACATTTATAGCGTCGCCATCAGGGTCTCTATCAACGCCATTGATGTTTGAGATAACGGAGTTCGAAAGAACGGTGTCTTCATCCGTGAATTCAAAATCATCCAGCGCTACGGGCGCAGGGTTATTGATTGTGACTTCGAGATTTGTTGTGAAGGTTTCACCGCTTGGATCCGTCGCCGTCACAGCAATTGTGTAAACGCCGTCCATGCCGCCTTGGCTCGCATCTGAGCTCGGCGTTCCGGACAAAATGCCAGTGGTTGGGTCAAATACAAGCCCTTCTGGGAGGTCCGCTGGGTCTACAGAGAGTGTGACCTCATCCGTTCCATCTGGGTCACCAAAATATGGCGTCAAGTCGAACGGCGTAAACGGCGCTGAGTCATCTCCTACCTGTGCAGGAATATAGTTCTCTGGGTCTACAGGTGGGTCACGCGGGTCTTGCGGATCAGACGGATCCGTTGGATCGCTTGGCCCTGCTGGCTGGGAGGGGTCGACTGGAATTGGAGCGTCATTTGCGCCTTCAATTGTAACCGTAACTGTCGCGAGGTCTGTGCCCCCTTCATTATCGCTAACGAGATAGGTGACGCTGGTTGTGACAGTTTCACCCTGGACGAGATATTCAAAGTCACCACTCGGATCAAAGCTGTAAGAGCCATCTAGGTTGATTGTGAAATCTCCGCCTGCAGTGCCTGCAACGGGCTGACCCACAAGCACGGCATCCCCATTCACTTCGGCAACGCTCAACACATCTCCATCGGGGTCCGTATCAACGCCAATACCTGTGTCATCAGAAATGACATTGCCGGAAACAACTGGCCGGTCCTCAGGCGCCGTGGCCACGTCATCTTGGGCTGTTGGTGCTGGGTTAGTGATAACATAATTTACGACTACGCGGGTTTCGACACCATCCGGGTCAGAGGCCACAATTGTGATAGGATAAACGCCATCCCCATTTGGACCGCCTTGGCTTGCATTGGCTGGGGTTGTTGATGCCGTCACGACACCTGTAAAGGCATCCACCGTAAGCCAGCTAGGTTCGCCTTCGATATCAAAGAAGGTGCGTTCCATGTCTGGGTCAGTGAAATAATCGGCCAAATTTAAGACCGGCAAAACCTCACTATCATTCCCAGTTTGATCTGGGATAGACGGATTCGGATCATTCGGGTCTAGCGGGTTAATAACCATTGGCGCATCATTTTCACCCATGACAGTAACAGTTACCGTCGCCGTATCTGTGCCGCCCTCACCGTCACTAATTGTATATGTGACAGTTGTTGTGGCAGTTTCACCAATGTCCAGTCCTTGGAACTCGCCATTAGGATCGAAACTAAGCGCACCTGTGGCGTCAATTGTGAAGAGGCCACCATCAGAGCCTGGGATTGCTGTTCCGACATTAGCGGCCCCGCCATTGACCTCTGTCACCGCTAAAGCGTCGCCATCGGAATCAACGTCATTGGCTGAGAGGATATTGGCAGTCGTCACGGCGCCTTCAGTTGTTGTCAGGCCATCATCCATCGCATCGGGCGCTGGATTTGTGACGGTTAGGTCGAAGGTGTCGACCGCAATACCGCCCTCGCCGTCATTGGCTGTGATGGTGATAGGATAGACTCCGCCACCCACCTGGCTCGCATCCGCTTGAAGCGTACCTGTAATCTCGCCCGTCGCAGGATCAATTGACAGACCTGCTGGGAGACCTGTAGCCGTATAGGTCAGATCATCCCCGTCAGGGTCAACAAAGCCTGGCGTGATAGAGACAGCTTCGCCGTCAACAGCCGCTTGCGGGCCAACCGCCATATCCACAACTGGGATTGGGTTCGTGAAGCTATAGGTCACTGTTGTTGAGACAGATTCCCCATCTGGGTCAGTCGCCGTTACGTTTACCGAATAAACACCGTCCATGTTAGGACCACCTTGTGAGGCACCCGCAGGCGGCGTGCCTGTGATGACACCCGTCGCTGGGTTAATCATCATCCACGCAGGTAGGTCTGCGGATGTAAAGGCCAAGCTCTCGCCGTCCACATCAGAGAAGACTATGCTCGCGTCAAATGGAAGCTGAGCTGTGCCATCTGTGCCTGATTGTGGCGTGAGCGTACCTGTCACAACAGGCGCGTCATTCCGGCCAGTGATTGTGGCGGTAACAACCGCCGTGTCAGTCCCGCCCTCACCGTCAGAGACAGTGTAGGAAATCGTTGTCGTGACCGTCTCACCGGCATCTAAAGTTTCAAACTCACCGTTCGGATCGAAGCTGATGTCACCATTGGCGTCGAGTGTGAACAGCCCGCCATTGGCGCCCGCAATGGACATACCGACATTAGCGGCAGCGCCGTTAACTTCAGAGATCATAAGCGTATCGCCATCTGGGTCACTATCACTGCCCGTGATGACATTGCCTATTACAACAGCATCCTCGCTCGCGCTTAGCGCATCGTCCATCGCGTCAGGCGAAGGGTTAGTGACGGTAATTGCGAACGTATCGGTTGCAATACCACCTTCATTATCATTGGCCGTGACAGTGACGGTGTAAATGCCATCATTATTTGGGCCGCCTTGAGAGGCATCCGAAGCAAGCTCGCCAGTAATTTCACCTGTGGCTGGATTAATACTCAGACCCATTGGCAAGCCTGAAGCAGAATAGCTCAGGACGTCCCCATCCGGGTCAATGAAGCCTGAAACGATCGCAACAGTCGCACCATCAATTTCAGTTTGATTGAAGATAGCTTCATCAATGATTGGGGCTGGGTTTGAGAAATTATAGCTCACAGTTTGTGAGACAGAATTTCCGGCTGGGTCCGTTGCAACGACAGTCACGACATATTCTCCAGCGAGCCCTCCTTGACTTGTATCGGCCGGCGGTGTGCCAGTGATGATACCCGTCATGGGGTCAATAGACATCCAAGATGGCAGGTCTGGTGATGAGAAGGCGAGCGTTTCGCCCTCTGGGTCAGCGAACCCAACACTCGCATCAAAAGGCACTTGCGCCATGCTGTCGAAACCAGTTTGTGCGACCAAAGGCCCAACAATAACTGGGACGTCATCCACATCACGGAACAGAAGGTCCGTCACAAGTGGAACCGCATTGCCACCGTCCGCATCTAAAGATGGAACACCTGGGAGGTTGAAGTTCGTATCGGTTGCGTCGAGATTTGTGTCATTGACATCGAAACCATCATTGATGTTGGTGTCCTCAAAGACATTAAACAACCCATCACCATCGGTATCCGTAAAGGCCGTTGATGAACCAGTGGCTGGCGTTGTGCCTAGGCCAGCTTCCGCCGTATCATTCATGCCGTCATTATCAGAGTCCGTGTCGAGATAATCCGGTGTTGCGTCAGGCGTGTCTGCCCCTGCATCGGTGTTTACAGGCGTGAGGCCGAGGCTTGTTGCTTCGGTTGAGCCTGCCGATATATCCGCATCGTAACTATCATCAAGGCCATCACCATCCACATCCGTGAAATCAGCGGTTCCGCCTTGACCCGACGGCGCGGTATAGCCCGCCGTTGTCTGCGCTTCGATATTGTCGGTAATCCCGTCATTATCGGAGTCGATATCCAAGCGATTAATGATGCCATCACTATCGCTATCTAGTTCAACGATTTGATTAAATTCAAATGTCTGATCATTGAACGTAATTTGTCCAGCG
>CALLBD010000092.1 GCA_938001915.1 uncultured Caulobacterales bacterium
CGCAAGGTCCGCACGGCGTCTTCGCCCGTGTAGCAGCCAGCCGTGTTGGGTAGATAGGTCGTTGTTTTCGGATCAATCGAATCTGTCAACAACGGCGCATCAGGCTTATCAAGGTTCACGCGGCGTATCGCGACCGTCACCATATCCGCGCCAGAGGCTTCGAGGGCTCTCGCATTCTCTTCGTAATCTTTGAACTTACCCGTTCCGATAATGAGGCGCGAATTGAACTTACGCCCCGCGATAATCATAGGGTCGTCATTTTGGGTGTCAGATTGGGTGTCAGACATTCGCCTCAACCGCCTCCAATAAAATGAATAATCTCTAACTCGTCGTGATTAGTTAGCGTCGTTTCCGCATAAGCTGACTTTGCCACAACCTCGCGGTTTCGCTCAATGGCTATCTTGCGCTCGGGCAACTCCAAAAGCGCGATGAGTTCTGCCACGGTCAGACCTTCGGGTAAGTCGTCATGATCTTTGCCATTAATAATGAGATGCACATGAATTCCCACGGTTGAAGTAATGATCGCCGCGCGTTACCACGCACCCAAGAGAGGTTGCAATGTCTAAGCCCATATTCATCATCAACGGCCCGAACCTAAACTTGCTCGGCACACGAGAGCCAGAGGTCTATGGCACGCAAACCTTAGATGACGTCAAAGGTATTTGCGACAAAAAGGCCCAAGCGCTCGGCTATAAAATCACTTTCCTTCAGTCGAACATAGAAGGTGAACTCATTGATTTCATTCAACAAGCAGGGCGTGATGGCGCAGGAATCGTCATTAATCCGGCCGCTTACACGCACACATCGGTTGCTATGCATGACGCTTTGAAAGCTGTGGACGTGCCAAGTATTGAAATTCATCTCTCACAACCTGCAAAACGCGAGAGTTTCCGCAGAAGAAGTTACGTTGCCGAAGCTGTGCATGGCACGATTAGCGGCTTTGGTGCAGATAGTTATGTTTTAGGGCTGCAAGCCCTGTCTAATCTGATATAGGAACGGGCGAAACTGCAGAAATGCACAGCCTAATCGATTCACTGGGAGAGATGGATAATGGCCGATAAGAACAACGAACCGACGTCAAAAGACCTGAAATTCGTCAAAGAATTGATGGGCCTTTTGGAAGATTCGACCTTGACCGAAATTGATTTTCAAAAAGGCGATTTAGCCATCAGCCTGTCCAAAACCAATCCTGCGCCAGCCGTTCAACATGTCATGGCCGCACCTGCTGCCGTAGCGGCGCCATCGGCAGCCGCGCCCTCTCAGCCCATTGCCACGAAAGAAAGCCCAGCAGACGCCGCGGCCCATCCCGGCGCGATAAAATCGCCGATGGTTGGCACGGCCTATATCCGCCCCTCACCCGATGCCGATACTTTTGTAAATGTCGGCGATAAGGTCAAAGAAGGCGACACAATCATGCTGGTTGAAGCCATGAAAACCTTCAACCCAATTGTTGCCCCCAAGTCCGGCAAGATTGAGCAAATCCTTGTCGATGATGCCAGCCCCGTCGAGTTCGGCGAAGCTCTGTTTATCATCGTCTAGGGGCAATCCATATGCCCAAGTCCGGAAAAGTGGCGAATGCCAAAAACCAAGGCCTCTTCAAAAAGGTTCTAATCGCCAACCGTGGTGAAATTGCACTGCGCATTCACCGCGCCTGCAAAGAAATGGGCATACAGACCGTTGCTGTTCATTCTGAGGCTGACCGAGATGCGATGCACGTCAAACTCGCCGATGAGTCGGTCTGCATTGGCCCAAATAGCGCAACGGACTCCTATTTAAACATTCCGGCCATCATTGCGGCCTGCGAAATCACTGACGCGGATGCGGTCCATCCAGGCTATGGTTTCCTGTCTGAAAACGCCCGTTTCGCAGAAATCGTGGAAGCGCATGGCATGGCCTTTATTGGTCCAACGGCGGAACATATCCGCATTATGGGGGATAAAATTACGGCCAAAGACACAGTCATGGCGGCTGGTATTCCTGTCGTGCCTGGCTCTGATGGATCCGTGACAACCTATGCCGAGGCCAAAGAAGTCGCCAAACAGGTCGGCTTTCCGCTACTCGTCAAGGCCGCGGCAGGCGGCGGCGGGCGTGGGATGCGCCTCGCGGAAACAGCCGATAAGCTTGAAGAGGCGCTATCTGCCGCGCAGCAAGAAGCTATCGCAGCCTTTGGCAATGGCGAAGTCTATTTGGAACGATATTTGACAGGCGGCCGTCACATTGAAATCCAAGTCCTTGCCGATACGCATGGCAATGTTGTGCATTTGGGCGAACGTGATTGCTCGCTTCAACGCCGCAATCAAAAAGTCCTCGAAGAAGCTCCCTCTCCGACACTTACCCAAAAAGAACGCGAGAGCATCGGCAAAATCGTTTCTGATGCCGTGAAGAAAATCGGTTATCGCGGTGCGGGGACGATTGAATTCCTTTATGAGGCCGGCGAGTTCTTCTTTATTGAAATGAACACGCGCTTACAGGTCGAACATCCAGTCACCGAAGAAATAACGGGCATTGACCTTGTGCGCGAGCAAATCCGTGTCGCGGCAGGGCTAGAGCTTGGCTATTCGCAAAAAGATGTGACCTTTAAAGGCCATGCTATTGAATGCCGTATCAACGCGGAAAACCCGAAAACCTTCGCGCCCTCACCTGGGAAAGTCACCAATTTCCATGCACCGGGCGGCATGAATACCCGCCTCGATAGCGGGTTATACGCGGGATATTCCGTTCCGCCCTATTACGATAGCTTAATTGGGAAGCTGATTGTCTGGGGCCATACACGCGAAGGCGCATTATTGCGCCTCCGCCGCGCCCTCGGGGAAATGGTGATTGACGGGATCCAAACGACAATCCCGCTGCACCAGGCCCTACTCGATGATCCAGATTTCCAAGCGGGTGAGTATAATATTCACTGGCTTGAGAAGTGGTTGGAGGCGCAGGGGTAGGTGCAGACGGCTGCGGTGATTGACTGTCTGCTTGACTAAATCCTCGGTTCAGACAAT
>CALLBD010000093.1 GCA_938001915.1 uncultured Caulobacterales bacterium
ACGACGGCCATGCGCTCTGTTGGTGAAGCTATGGCGATTGGGCGGACATTTGCGGAATCTCTCCAGAAAGCCCTGCGCTCACTGGAAACAGATCTTGTCGGCCTCGACCCGATTGATTTGGGCCTGACAGATCCTGATGAGATTGAAGCTGCTCTTAAAGCGCGTCTCTCCATCCAAGCGCCAGACCGTATTTTGGTTATCGCGCAAGCCTTCCGCGCTGGGTTCTCTGTTGAAAAAGTTCAGACATATACAAAATTTGACCCGTGGTTCCTGCGCCAGATTGAAACGCTGATTAAAGCGGAAGACTGGCTGACAGAAAATGGCCTGCCGAAAGACACAGAAACTTGGCGCGCCATTAAATCCGAAGGGTTCTCCGATATTCGGATTGGACAGCTGACAGGTAAATCTGAGAGCGCTGTGCGTAAAGCGCGCCATAAAGCCGGCGTGCGCCCTGTTTATAAGCGGGTTGATACTTGCGCGGCGGAATTCGCCGCCAAGACGCCTTATATGTATTCGACCTATGAAAGCCCAAGTTTCGGCGGCGCAGTGGAAAATGAAGCCCGCGTATCTGACCGCAAAAAGGTCGTGATTTTGGGCGGCGGCCCAAACCGCATCGGGCAGGGTATCGAATTTGATTATTGCTGTTGCCACGCGGCTTACGCGATGGCGGAGCTCGATATTGAATCCATCATGGTCAATTGTAACCCTGAAACTGTCTCGACAGATTACGATACCTCTGACCGTCTTTATTTTGAGCCTTTGACCGAAGAAGATGTTTTGGAACTCATTCAAGGCGAAATGGCTTCGGGTGAACTACTCGGTGTTATCGTGCAATTTGGCGGGCAAACGCCGCTAAAACTCGCCGAAGCTTTAGAAGCCAATGGTATTCCTTTGCTCGGCACAAAGCGCGACGCGCTAGACCGCGCGGAGGACCGTGAGCGGTTTAAAGACCTCGTCGATACATTGGGCTTAAAACAGCCCAATAACGCCATCGCGCGTAATGCCAAAGAAGCGCAAGCCGCGGCCAAGGTTGTGGGCTATCCGCTTGTGTTGCGTCCGTCGAATGTTTTGGGCGGGCGCGGCATGGAAATTGTCGATTCCGATGCGGAGCTAAAGCGCTATATCACCGAGGCCGTAAAGGTTTCGGGTAAATCACCGCTTCTGATTGACCAATATTTGCGCGACGCCGTGGAAGTCGACGTCGATGTAATTTGCGACGGCGAGCAAGTATTCGTTGCGGGTATCATGGAACATATCGAAGAAGCGGGCGTCCATTCTGGCGATAGTGCCTGTTCTTTACCGCCCTATACTTTGTCGGATGAAATCGTTGCAGAGCTCGGCCGTCAAGCCGAAGCCCTCGCACTAGAGCTTGGCGTGATTGGTTTGATGAATACGCAATTCGCGGTCAAAGACGGCGTGGTGTATCTCATCGAGGTTAACCCGCGTGCCTCCCGCACGGTACCATTTGTCGCCAAAGCCATTGGCCTGCCTGTGGCCAATATTGCAGCGAAAGTCATGGCGGGTGTGAAGCTCTCCGAATTTGATCTAGAGCTACGTCCGCAAAAATATATCGCGGTCAAAGAGGCTGTCTTCCCCTTCGCGCGGTTCCCGGGTGTGGATACGGTGCTGGGGCCGGAAATGCGCTCAACGGGTGAGGTTATGGGCCTCGCCGATAGTTTCGGCATGGCCTTTGCCAAGAGCCAGCTCGGCGGCGGCGTGACCCTGCCGAAATCTGGCAAAGTCTTTATCTCTGTGCGTGAAGATCACAAAGCAGGTATGGTGGATTTGGCGAAAGACCTTATCGACCTTGGTTTCTCAATCGTCGCAACAGGCGGCACGACGAAATATCTGCGCGAGCACGGCGTCGAGGTTGAATATGTTCGCAAAGTCCATGAGGGCCGCCCGCATATTGTCGATATGATGAAAAATGATGAGATAGCGCTCGTCATGAATACGACGAGCGGCAAGCAAAGCCTGAAAGATAGTTTCTCGCTGCGCCGTACGGCCCTGACGCAAAAAGTGCCCTATTTCACCACAGCCGCCGCCGCGCGCGCGACAGTGGAATCCATTAAGGCGCTTGATCAGGGCGATTATGAGGTAGAGAGCCTACAGAGCATCGCGGCGGGGTGAGGTTTAAATACTCTTTTTCGCATTACTATCGTCAGTTGGGGGCTTGAAACGATTTTTTTACGTTAATTCCAAAGGCGGAGGTCTCAGGATAAATTTGAACGCGTCCGTCATTGTCTATCTGTATAAGTGTCGAAATACTCAATTCATTTTCATAGCGAATAGCCACACCCTCAAGATTTTGAAGGCATCCAATTTCCAAATTTGAGTAGGGAGCATTATCTTTAAAGGCGTCGTTAATTTGGGCGGTGTAATTCAGAGGCTCTGAGCGGTCTTTCAATTTTATGAAGCTATTTAATATTCGTTCACCATTGACCCATTCTTGAAGGAAAATGCCGGTGATATTCTCACACTTTGCTTTCCCGAATTCTGATTGTAGATTAGAAGCGGGGCTAGACGCTGCTGCGGTTGCCAAGCAGAGCAACAAAATGCCGAGGGAGAGCAGGGGTTTTGAGAGCTTTATCATAGGTCTTGTTAGCGATTGACGACGGTTTTTATTCACGCCTGATATAGCTTAAACTTTAGAAACTTCTTATCCCGCTAACAGTTCCATCGGCATAAATATTTATAAAACTCAGCTTGCCTGAGCCATCCTTGGCATAAGTATTTGGCATCACCTCTATCCTAAACGCACCTTTATCCGAGTTGCAGGCAACAGAAATTTGACCTGTTAAAACATCAGCTTTAGAAATTGCAGAACTGAGGTCTTCACTAATATCAAAGCTCATTTTTTCTCCGGTAATTTTACCCGTCACGGATGCATTGCGACCGGTTAGGTCGGATTGTGTGGCAAAAGCAGTCATGAACAAGGAAAATTTACCACATTGATAGTGTAGGTTTAAATTTGCGCTTTCTACAGCACTAAGATTTTCCATCGCTTCCGAATGTTCTTTATTATAGCTTAAGTTAGCAAAGGAAAGTGGAGCCATCACGCAGGCTGCTACAAAGATGATGATTGTTGATAGATGTCTCATTTGCATACTCCTGCTGCATCTAATTCTGCAGCGTTTATTGCGTCTTTCACTTGGGCGCTTCTTTCTGTAGGGTGACCATCAGAATAATCAAATTCCCTTAATACACCATCAGGACCCAAAATGGAATGACTAAGATTATTAGTGCTCTGTAGTCCACGATCTCTCAAGAAGTTTTCAGTATTAACCCAATCATTGTCCCCCACAGTTGTATTTGGATGAGATGGCATTGTGTTGCCGAAGTCTATATCATTAAGATGTGAAATATCTGGAACGTTTCTAAATTGCGGTGGATCGTCAGGCGTTCCGGCAGGATGTAAGTGAACTACTCGTATAACATTCGACCCATCAATGCCTGGAAAATTTCTTTCCGCTAAAGAGTACAAATCCGCAAGGCCTATTGCCCTACTGCGGTGGCTTCGACCAATTCCTGTACGAACAAAAGTAGTCTCTCCCTCGGAATTTATCAAACGTAAAATAAATGCGCCAAGTTCGCTATTATCGGGGTTGGTTTGCTCATTGTGTAAATTTCGGATTGCCTCTGCAATTTCCTCAGTCAAAGCATCAACCTCTGCTTCTTTAGATTGCTCAGCTTCACATTTTTGTTCTTCTGTTGCCGTGCTTGTTTCATTATCCTGTATCGGTATCGCAAACTCCTCGTTAGGCCGGGCGTCAGGCATAAATACATTTGAATCTGTGCCACCCAGTTGGCTGTTACTGAAAGAAAATCCACCAACAGAGAGCCTATCGTATTCATGCGTGCAGGTATCGCTGTTTAGTGGTCCCGTACAGCCAGAATCCTGAGCAAGTTTGACAATAGGCAAAGAGGATAAGTGAGGAGGTTCAAAGGATTGACTGGAGACTGTTTGTGGTTGTTTGAAACGCTCCCAAACATCGTAATAATCTAAATCAATTGCAACTTTGTTGTGACCCTACGATTGTAGGGTGATTTTAGAGTTTGGAGAGTGCCGATCTGACCGTATCCCATCCTTGACCCTCTCCCTGATAGCCCTTAGGTTTAGAGGGTCTTAGGATTTTCGTCTCCTTTCGATTGACTTAGACAATTCCGGCAGCAGGGTGGCACCCCTGCTGCCTTTTTTATGGGTTTTGCGCGCTCATTTTTAGGGAAAACAAGGTGAATGCGGCTCCGAGGGCAACATTTT
>CALLBD010000094.1 GCA_938001915.1 uncultured Caulobacterales bacterium
CATTCCGCTTTTTCGTCAATACAGACAACAAAACGGTCATTGGCCGTATCGCCTGCGAGTACGAAGGGATAGCGGCGTGCGAAGGCGGGCAGGTAAAAATCGACGTCAAAAATGCCGTCTGTGACGAAGAGGTTTTCGCCAGATCGAATGCCCATAACGGCGAGGGGTGATCTTTCGTCTCCCGCGAAAATGATTGGCATCGAGGCGCTGGCCGCTCCGAACTCACCTGCGGTAAGTGGAACAAAGTGCTGCTTTTCCATAAATGCGAAAGGCTTGGTGACTTGTTTGACGCCAAATTTTGCGTGATTGTCTTTGGTTAGCGGCACAGGCTTTTCGTAAAACATCACATTACCAGAGACTGTTGTCGTGTTGGCATCATCTTTTTTGGCCATGATTTTTCCCTCTTTGGCAGACTTTACACTGCGCTTTAAAAACTAGGGTGCGCCCATAGCGGACTGCATACCCAACATCAACGCCGGATTGCTGTTGAACCCGCGCCCCGCCTTCTTCTATAGAGACGGACATGGAGACTGAAGCACAACATACCTATCCTGAATTTTCCTTAGCTGAGAGGATAGCTCAAGCCCGTGCAATTGTGGAAGGCGCAAATGAGCGTTTTACACCCTTGCGCGCGCATGTTTTAGAGCTCGTTATTCAGGACGGGAAAGCCGTAAAGGCCTATGATCTTTTAGCGCGATTGAAACCAGATGTCGGCAGTCCGAAACCGCCGACAGTTTACCGCGCGTTAGATTTTCTGTCGCGCCATGGTCTCATTCACCGCGTTGAAGCGTTGAATGCCTTTATTGCCTGCGACCATAATCATGTGCATGACCATCATCATGACCATGGGGATGGGTCTCACCGACATCTCGCCGAGTTCTTCATTTGCGAAAAATGTCATAACGTCGAGGAACGTCATGCGCATGATCACGCGGACTGTAAGCCTGATGGATTTGTTATCACGCGGTCTGTGGTTGAACATTACGGCCTGTGCCTCGGCTGCGCGGGCTAAGCTTTGTCACAAGATAGGCTAGCGGGTTTTACCCTTACCTGGGCGGGCGAGTGCTCGGCGTGGGAGTGTGATGAATTGGGGCATATGAATATGCGCCACTACACCCATAAAACAGACGAGGCGCGGCGGGGTTTAATTATAAGGCTAGGGTTGCCGCGTGCCTATCATAAGGGCGTTGTGAGTACCGTTCGGGTCCGGGACTTTCATATCAAATATCAAGGTGAAGCTAGGCCTGGAAATCCCTTACGCATTGACTCGGGCGTTTTAGAGCTCGGCGAGTCAACCGCGCGGCTGTGCCATATAATGACCCATCGCGATGGCCGCATTGCCGCAACCATGGTGGAAACAATTGAGCATGTTTACCTCCCCGAAGACCGTATCTTTGGGTGGCCGAAACGTGTGCGGGAAAATATTGCGAATTTCACGGTCAGTCTACCCGCCCCCGCGAAACCGAGAAACATAGCTGCGGAGGAACCCTTCATCGGCATGAGCTTATCGGAATTGGAAGCGGCAGGCGTAAAGCTGGTCGGGGCCGGTGTTTTTGGCGCAGATGAATTAGATATTACAAACCGGGTGACTATGGGCAGTTTTTTTGGCCGTACCACGTCAACTATCGGCTGGTTCCGCGAAGGCTGGCCAGAATTTGAAGACCCCACCTATCATGAAAGCGGTAAAAGCGCCGCAGTGCTCGAAATTCGCGCGGTTATTCACCGCTATCCGAGGCGCGGTGATGCCTATGCCTATCTACCCGGATTAACGCAGGCGAATGCCTATACGCGTGAAATCATCCATAATCTTGTCGACCCCGTCAGCGGGTTGAGCTGGGTCTCCATGCAGGCTAGCGGCTGTAAATTCGACCTCAAAACCCGTAAGTTAATCAAAGCCACCGAGGCTGAAATTGCCCTGTTGAAAAAATCCTGTCTGAGCGGGGTGATCGCCTAGCGCGTATTGAGGACGGCTTTCAAAATCTGAGCCGCATAGTCCGTCTGAATGAGCGGAAAAAGATGTCCAAGCTTGGGCTTAAATTGCACATCAATATGGGGCTGCGCTTTTTGCAGCGCGGCCCGCGAGCTTTTTGTTGAGACTGGGCGGCGTCCTCCTGCGAAGATGATTTTCGAATTATCAGGCAGTGCGCGGGCGGCCTTGAAGGCATTATGCCATTGGGCGGCAAAGATGGCTTGTTCCCATTTGGGCGCGCAGGCGAGCTCCCATGTGCCGTCCGCCCGCTCTATCAAACCGCCTTTGATATAATCGCGCAGCACCTCATCAGGCATGCCTTTAAAAGCGCCGCGACCCTGCCAACGCGCAAAGGCGGCATCAGGGCTTTCAAATTCAGATTTCCGCCGGCCTGCATTGCGCGCAATGGGGAGTCGTTTTTTCATATAGGCCTGCCCGCCAGGTAATGCGGATGCCAAGCGAAAGATAAAGGGCACCATTACGGGATCAAAACAAGCAACGCCTGAAAGGCGGCCTTTGAGATGCGGCGCAGCCAATAGGCTCGTCACTGCACCAAAACTATGTCCCGCCAGAACGACGGGATTGTCCGTGAGATCGGGGAGGTAACGCTCGAAAAATTCGAGGCAATCCTCTCGGAATATATGCCAATTGGGGAGGTTAGACGGTTGCGGTAAATCACGGCTCTGGCCATGGCCGCGCATGTCAAACACGGCGGCATGTACGCCGAGCGGCTCAAAGAGAGCGCGGTAACTCTGCGCGTTAAATCCATTCGCATGCAGGAAAACAAGGCGAACGGGCTGGGACATATTCCCAAAATGCAAAGCAGAGAGCGCGCCGTCTCTTATCTTATAGCTACGTCTTACGCTCATGGCCGGGGCGCCTATTATAGCGCATGGACTTTCTCTGGGTCCAAATCATCTTCAATGGCTTGATCTAGAATAGCGAAAATCTCTTTGCGGCTGCGGAGTTTGGTTTCGCGGAAGGCTTTGGGGTTTAATTGCCCGAACATTTGCCCCGCCATGGGAATAGCCATCGGCCATTGCTCCTCAGGGACAACGCGGTCAAAAAATCCCGCATGTACCGCGCCTTTCGGATCAAAAATTTCGCCGTTAATCACGCAGCGATTAAAATGACTATTCGTCAAGTGATAACGGCCCATTTCAATACCGAAATTATGCATGGTCATGCCGATAAGCGTTTCATTTAGTCCCACTTTGAAACTCCCCGCTTTGATCATGGAATAATCACAGGCGAGCGCAAGGAAGGCTCCCATGGCAATGGTGTGACCCGTCGCTGCCATAATCACGGGGCGCGGATGGGCCATGATGCGGCGTGCAAATTTGGACCCTTTGGAGGTCAGCAGGAGAGACTTATGCGGACCTGCACCCATTTCTTTGAGATCAAATCCGCCAGACATAACGCCTTCGCGGCCCGTGATAATAACAATGGCGTCGTCTTTCTCAGCCATATCAAGAGCTTGATTTAATTCCGCCCACGTTTGCGTGCCGAGCGCATTGGCTTTGCCATCATCCATAGCGATAACGGCGACGCCGTCTTTGAATGTATAGGTGAGTTTTTCCATTTTATCTTTTCCTTATCAGCTCGATTTCATCGGCGAGCGCGTCATTGCCTTCCGCGCGTAAAGTTTCAATAATGCGGGCTTGCGTCTGCGCATCTTTGTTTTGACTGAGCTTACGAATGCCGCGCAAAGAGTCCATACGCATTTCGAAATAGAGGATATTCGAGAATAGCCGCGAGGCATATTTCGCCGCCTCCTCCATAGCCCAGCCACCTTCTGGCTCATAGGTCTCTGTTAGCTCCGCCATACGGTCGACGCTCTCTTCTGCAGACAGCATCCGCGTTGTACCGTGAACATGCACGCTGACATAATCCCAAGTCGGCACGGATTTTTCAGGGTTCGTATAAAGCGTGGGCGAGATGTAATCATGCGGCCCATGAAAGGCGGCAAGGAAAATCATGCTCGTCCCAATGAAGGCGGTCATCGGATTATTCGCTGCCAGATGCCCATATAAAAACTCGCCGTCGCGCACCATCGGCAGATGCGTCGCGAGCGGCCCGTCAACATTTGACGAGGCGAGTAGTGCAAAGCCATGGGTGTCTATGATGCGGTTTATGTAGTCGGTGCTGTCATCAACATAATAGGGGGGCGGGTAGGACATATCGGAAGTTACGAACAAACAAAAATCGGTTCATGCACTTCATTGTCACTGACAATGTAAAACGAACCCATTTTTTTAGAACCGAAAACAAAATAGCTTAAGTTCGTTAGGTTTCCATTAGTAGTGCAGTTTTTCACTTTATATTCTATTTCAGCAGAGCCGAGGTAAACGTTTACACCGTCTAGATCGCATGTAGTTGCACCTACGAAAACCCTCTTATTTTCTGAGTTTATTTTTGTAGATTCAGTACAGTCTGAAGACAAATTAAAGGCCTTTTTAGTCAAGGCATCTAAGATTGGTGCAAGTCTCGCTTCGGCTTCTAAGTTCGGAGTAGCTTTATTTAATGCGATTTGCTCTTCGCTATTGGGTTTTGACATTGTGGCTTCATCAGCCGTCTCTACAACGGATTCGCTGCATCCCAATAAGACTACAGCGAAGCTGGATAAAGCTATTCTCACTAAAGACTCCGCGCAATCACCATTTTCATAATTTCATTTGTGCCGCCGTAAATCTTTTGCACGCGGCTGTCGCGATACATGCGGCCAATGCGATATTCATTCATGAACCCATACCCGCCGTGAAGCTGTAGGCAGCGGTCAATGACTTCGCATTCCTTATCTGTCACCCAATATTTCGCCATGGATGCCGTGACGGTATCCAGCTCGCCGCGCAAATGTTTCTCGGCGCAATCATAGACAAAAGTCTTGGCGACTGTGACGAGGGTTTTACATTCCGCGAGTTCGAATTGTGTATTTTGGAAGTTCAAGATAGATTTACCAAAAGCTTTGCGCTCTTTCACATATTCGATTGTGTCGGCCAGGGCTGCTTCCATTTGCGCGACGCCTTGTACGGCGATGTTGAGGCGCTCTTGCGGGAGTTCTTGCATGAGCTGAATAAAGCCTTGACCCGTATCACTCCCCAGCAGCGCATCGGCTGGCACTTTCATATCATCAAAGAACAGCTCGGCTGTGTCTTGCGCATCCATCCCGACCTTGTCGAGAATACGTCCGCGGCGGAATCCTTCCAAATCATCCGTCTCAACAACGAAAAGAGATTTCGAGAATTTCCCTTCGCCGCCCGTATCGGCTACAACAACAATAAGGTTCGCCGTGCCGCCATTGGTGATGAAGGTCTTAGAGCCATTAATCACCCACCCATTACCGTCTTTTTTGGCATTGGTTTTCACATTTTGAAGGTCGGAACCAGTGCCGGGCTCGCTCATGGCAATCGCGCCGACCAGCTCGCCAGAGGCCATGCGGGGCAGCCATTTTTGCTTCTGCTCTTCCGTGCCGTAATGCAGGATATAGGGCGCAACAATCGCATTATGGAGCGACAGACCAAAACCGTCGACATTGGCCTTCACCAGCTCTTCCATGATTATCATTTCATGGCGATAATCGCCGCCGCCTCCGCCATATTCTTCAGGAATAGCGCAGTTCAGCAGACCCATCTCGCCCGCCATATTCCAATATTTGCGGTCGACTTTTTTATTCTTACGAAAGCTTTCCGAATGCGGCGCCATTTCACGGTCATAAAAGCCGTAAACAGCTTCGCGGAAGATATTGATGTCTTCCTCATCATACCAATCTGGGTTCTTAAAATCGATTGCGGTCATTTTGTTTCCTCTATCTAAGAAATACGGATTTTAAGTCCGGATTGCATTTGAATTTCTATTTTTGAATTCTCTAATTTTGTTTCTAAAACTGAATTAGATGGTCCCCAGTCTTCATCAGAGTTTATGGTAATTTCTGTTCCAAAAAGTTCAAATTTTGACGACCCTTCAGAATTTTTCACTTCAAGTTTGGGAGGCACAGAGAGCACATCTAATTTGTTAATTATGGCGTCGTGATGCAACGCCATAATTAGTTCGTTTTTTAATGTATTATTCAAAGCCAATTAAAACGCCGCCGCATCAAGCGCCATCAATGGCTCTGCGCCTGTCTTAATTTTCGCAAGATGTGCGTCGAGCATGGGCAGCATGCGCAGGACGAAATAGCGGCCTGTGATGATTTTATTTTTGTAAAACTCATCATTGGTGCCCGCATCAATTTGGGCTTGGGCCACAAGCGCCATTTTCGCCCACATATAAGCGAGCGTGGTGAGGCCCATCATATGCATATAATCGACAGAGCCTGCGCCTGCATTATCCGGATTTGTCATGCCGTTCTGCATCAGCCACATCGTGCCTTCGGTGAGTTTTTGCTTTGCGTCTTTTAGGCCGTCAATAAATTCGGAGACATTTTCGGCCTCTGCATTTTCACCCAAGAACGCATCGATTTCAGCGTTGAGCGACATGAGGGCGCGGCCACCTTTACGGGCGAGTTTACGTCCCACGAGGTCAAGCGCTTGCACGCCATTCGCGCCTTCATAAATTAGGGCAATCCGCATATCACGGACAATTTGGCTCATGCCCCATTCTTCAATAAATCCGTGACCGCCAAAAACTTGCTGGCAATCGATCGTCGTCGCCATGGCTTTGTCTGTCAGATAGCCCTTAATAACGGGCGTTAGCAGGCCAAGATAATCATCGCACTTCTCGCGGAACGCTTCGTCTTCATGGACATGCTCCATATCTTCCAACAGCGCGGCCCAATAGACGAGAGCGCGAGCACCTTCATTGAAGGCTTTCGTTTCTAGCAACATGCGGCGAATATCAGGATGCACGATAAGCGGGTCGGCGGGACCGTTTTCATTTTTCGGACCCGTAAGGGAGCGCCCCTGCAGGCGGTCTTTCGCATAGGCCGCCGCATTTTGATAAGCGACTTCGGATTGCGCGAGGCCCTGCATACCCACATCGAGGCGCGCGCGGTTCATCATAACGAACATGACGCGCAGGCCTTTATTCTCTTCACCGATAAGATAGCCTTCCGCCTCGTCATAATTCATGACGCAGGTCGAGTTACCGTGGATGCCCATTTTGTGCTCGAGCGCGCCGCAGGTGACAGGATTACGTTCGGCAGGATTGCCGTCCGCATCTAATTTAAATTTCGGAACGATGAAGAGAGAGATACCTTTCACGCCCTCAGGTGCGCCTTCAATACGGGCGAGGCAGAGGTGAATAATATTTTCGGCCATATCATGCTCACCCGCCGAGATGAAAATCTTCTGACCTGTAATTTTATAGGACCCATCCGCATTGGGAACGGCTTTGGTTTTCAGCAGGCCTAAATCTGTGCCGCAATGCGGCTCAGTTAGGTTCATGGTGCCTGTCCATTCCCCTGAAATCATTTTCGGTAAATAAGTGTTTTTCTGCTCATCCGATCCGCCAATTTCAATGGCCTTACTCGCGCCATTTGTCAGGCCGGGATACATAGCAAAGGCCATATTAGAGGCAGATTGCATTTCGCCCGCTGCGATATGCCAAACGCCCGGCATGCCCATTCCGCCATATTCTGGATTATGCGCCAGGCCCATCATGCCATTTTCAACAACTTGCTTATAGGCCTCTTTGAAACCTGTCGGGGTTGTGACAGAGCCGTCCTCATTGCGAATGCAGCCTTCTTGATCACCAACAACATTGAGCGGGGCGAGAACTTCTGACGAGAATTTTCCGCTCTGCTCCAAGATGGCATCAAGCGTGTCCGGGTCCGCTTCTGCAAAAGATTCATATTCTGTCAGCTGGCCGACATTTAGAACTTCTTGGAGAACAAATTTCATATCGCGAAGCGGGGCGGTATAACTTGGCATGGCTAAGGTCCTTTGTGGAAAATATTAAATTAGACGCGCGAGAGATTTGGCGTCGGTTGAAATTCATCAAGCGTTTCGCCGATGAAAGGCGTTTGTGAAAACTTAGCCTGATAGGCTTGGGCCAAGTCAAAGACTTGGTCTTGAGCGGGTGTCTCTTCGAGATAGCTGTCAATGACCTCGCATATCTCCGCCATGTCCTTGGCGAGCCTGTCAACATCGTCTCGGCGTCGTTGGAGCGAACTGATAACGGTCTCAAAATTTTTGCGGCGGCGCAGTAATTCGCTGTGATCTGTAACATGTCCATCCGTAACGTCTAACACCTCTTTAATATCATCCAGGGTGAAGCCCAGCCGTTTACCGCGCATGATCTTTTCAAATCTTACACCGTCCTGAGGGGTAAATATGCGCGCGCCATTTGCCCGATTGGGCGTCAAAAGGCCCTTGTCTTCGTAAAACCGTATGGTTCGCGGCGTCACATCAAACATTTCGGCAAAAGCCTTAATGCCCCATTGAATGTTGTGCATTTCCGTCATTTTTTCAGTATAGATCAGGTTAACGTTCACGTCAACGTAAAGGGGGTTGCGCGTCTGTGACATTTTGTCGGGCTTTGTGTGTTACGGCCCAGCTTTTAGGCCTAGCGGCAAGAAATATCAGATATCCTCCGTAAAAAGGTTAACGGCTTAACGCGGCGTTAACCACGTTCGGGCTCTAACGGTTCAAATTATAGCCGAAATTGCGTCGACTCACGGCCAATGGAGCAATGCCTTTATGGGAATACCGCGCTGATGCCGAGTAAATCTGCGAAAACATCGAAGACTGACCTCAACAGTGCCTCAAAAACGGCTGTCGCTAAGGCTGCGGCAAAACGTATGACTGTGGCCGAACTCGCGAAAAACCTGAAATCCATTGAAACTCGCTTGAAGCGCGCGGATACGAAAAATCGAAATGCTCTCAGAGAGTTAGAGCGTGTTGTAGAGGGTGTGAAAAAAGCCTCGAAAACCAGCACAACCGTGCAAAAGTCGGCCCTTACAAAAGGCTTAAACCGCCTTGAAGTCCGTATGGAAACCTATCTGGAGCGCGCCGCCATGCGTGCCCGGAAGGAGGTCCGCTCAGAACTTGCGACTGTGACCGCCGCGGGTGCAGATTTGACCACGCTGCAGACAGTTATTGAAGCTGCGCATGCCCGGCTCGATAGTTTAGAAAGCACGCAACGCGACGCCTTGGCGCGTCTCAACCGCCATATTGCGGGCCTAGCGACGTCTGTCGAGCAGCGTTTAAAAGCCGAGGCCGAAGCCCGCATCGAGGCGTCGAAAGCTTTAGACGCAAAAATCGACTCCGTCCGGGACTCTTTTGAAACACGCGTTCAGAAAGTCGAACAAGAAACGGCTAGCGCTTTGACAGTCGTTGGCGACAAAATTACCGAATTTGCCGCTGTTTTGGAAGAAAGAGCCAATAGTTCTGACGCTGAAACTGCGGAACGATTGGCCGACCTCGCTGAAGCCACAAAAACTGACTTCAACGCGGTGCAATCCGATATATCCCTTCGGCTCGAAGCTTTAGAAATGATGGCGGCAACGCGCGCGCGCGAGGACGAGGCCGCCGCGTTGGCCCAGAGATATCAACCCGCCAATGCCGATGATCCGCGTATTGAACAAATGGGCGATATGATTGAGGGTTTGCAGCGTGAGCTCAGCCGCATGCATGCCCGTATGGCAAATGTGCAGGCATCAACGCCGCGGTCTATTGATGGGCAGCCCGCGCTTTCTCACGCTAAACCTGCGCCAACAAATATCGTATCTTTATCGCCTGTTCCTCAGGCACTGTCTAATGCTACGCCAGAAAATCCATATGAGAACCCCTATGCGTCGGCGGCCCAAGCCTTAGGGCGTACAACCCATGAGACAGACATATCTAGTGGGTCTTCACCGACTGAAAATCTGGTAACGCCCGCGCCAAGCGCGGTCAAATCTGACAAAGGGCCTAACTCTCATTTTCCGCAAGAATTTGACCCAAATCTTTATAGTGCCCAACCCGCTCAAGCGCCCCACTTGAATGTTGCGGTGCCGCCGCCAGCTGTGTCGCCGCCTCCGCCGCCTCCGCCAATGGCGGGGCCAAATAGTTACGATCCAGCGCCCGCAGATAGCCTGGGGGATTCCCTAGGTGCCGAGCCACTCATGCCGGCCCCTCTGCCGATTACGACCTACGCCGATCCTGCCTATGCGGAAGAAGATGACATGCGGGCCGAGCGTATTGGCGGAGAGACTGGCAAACGCAAACCTCCGAAGACGTCCAGTATTTCGAACCGCAATCTGCGGCTTGGCGCCTTGGCGGTCGGTGCGGGTGTGATTGGCGTCTTTGCTGTGAAAACTATTTTAGGCGGCGATGGCGGTGAAGCCGTCCAAGTCCGCAATGAGGTGCCTCTCCTCTCTTCTCCAGCAACCGCACCAGCTTCAGGGAATACACAAATTGCGGCTTTGGAGTTGCCTAGTTCGTCAAATGCTCCGACACCTCCACTGGGTCAATATTCAGATATGCGGGCGCCAAAATTAGGGACAACGTCGCTAAGTTCCTTGGACGAGGCGGTAGAGGCTGGAAATCCTATCGCCCAATTCCAAAAGGGTCTTGTGCTATTACAGGCGGGGCAAATGGAAGAGGGCGCGCGCCTTATTCGTTTGTCGGCTAATCGGAATCAACCCGCCGCACAATATAGGCTGGCAAAATTATATGAGTCGGGCACAGGCATTGCGAAAGACCCAATCACCGCGCGGGAGCTGATTGAACGCGCAGCCGCGGGCGGAAATCGCATCGCTATGCATGACCTCGGGAATTACTATGCTTACGGGCAAGGCGGCTTGGACCGGGATATCAGCGCCGCGCTTGATTGGTTCACGAAAGCGGCTGAACGCGGCGTAGTAGATAGCCAATTTAATGTCGCCTTCTTGCGTGAAGGAAATGAGGGCATCCCAGCAGATTTAAACACGGCGCTCTTCTGGTATCACATCGCGGCCCGCCAAGGCGATCAAGGCGCGCCCGATAGAATTGCGGTTTTGAGCGCACAAGTTGAGGCCAGCACGATGGCTGATATAAAAGCCCGCGCCGACAGATTTAAACCCAAACCCGTCGATGAAGCGGCCAATGGCGTATTCCGCAATGTGCCTTGGTCAAAGACGGATGGGGCGCAAAAACAAGCCTCCGTTGCTGACGTGACGCGTATTCGCGATGCACAAACCCTTCTTGGATCTTTGGGATATGACGTGGGGACACCAGACGGAATTGCTGGGGCGAGAACCCGAACTGCCGTGAAACTGTTCCAGGCCGTAAATGGTATGGCTGAGACGGGACAAATTACGGATGATTTGGTAGATAGATTAGAGACCGCAAGCGGCGCTTAAGTTTAACTGAACCAATGCCAAATCTAAATGTCTTTCAGGCCAAAACCCCCAAAGACGTCGCGGCCGTTCGCAGTCTCTTTGTCGAATATCTCCAATTTGTAGAAGCCTATCTCGGGCAAGATTTATCCTTTCAAGGGACCGATAAAGAGTTTGCGGATTTCCCGCAGACCTATGATGCGCTTTTCTTAGCACGGCTTGATGGCGCGCCCGTTGCAGCGTGCGGGGTGAAACCCTTCCGGCCCGCGATCTGCGAACTCAAACGCTTGTATTGCCGCCCCAGCGCCCGCGGCAAAGGCATCGGGTTAAGCTTGAGCCAAGCCGCCATTTCCAAAGGGCGAGAGCTGGGCTATCGGCATATGTATCTAGATACGGATTATGGTTTGACACATGCAAATGCGATCTATGAAGCCTTGGGGTTTCAAGACATCGAAAAATATTATGACAATCCGATGGAGAGTCGGTTTATGAGCCTAGCTTTATAAAACCCAGCCTATCTAGCTCCCGCCAAGCACAGATCTTGGCGCAGGGTCCACAACGACGAAACGCCCATTTATGATTTGATATACGGCCAAGCCCCGGTCAGGCTTTCCGTCAGCATCAAAACTTACAAGACCGTCGACGCCGTAGAACCCTTGCGGGTTTTCAACACGGCTATATCTTTGCTGGGGATTTCCGTCTGCGACGAAAGCGCCCATCGTCACCGCATCATAAGCAAGGCTGGCCAAAGTCGTCGCTGTCTCGCCATAGGTTCGATCATAGGCGTCAAGGAAAGGCTTTTGCGTGTCTTTGTCGGGACCCGCAAAAATTCCGCGGTTCAAAGCGGGTTCGCGGACTGTGTCAGGGGCGGCCCATCGCGACGTACCCATGAATTGTACGCGGGAGGGATCGACTTCGTAATAAGGCAGCAACGGCGCGAGCGACCTTAGGGCCGTTCCGCCTTCGGGTAGAAGGATGGCTTCAAAACTCATGGGCGTTGGGTCGTCACTGGCTTTTGCGAGCGCCTCGCCTTCGGCGTAAAAGGCTGCCAGTTTCTGGGCAGGGCTTTGCATGACGCTAATATCATTACCTTGATAGGTTTCAGAGGCGGTAACCTGTCCGAAATTCTCTCTGACTTTACTTTCATAAGAAGATTTCACGCGTCGGCCATAGGCGCTTTCGGGTCCGAGAAAGGCAAAGCGTGTCGCGCCCGTCGCCGAGACATAATCCACAACACGGGCGACCTCTGCCTCAGGCGGGAAGGATAATAAATAGGTGCCATTTCCTGCAACCGTCTGATCGGTAGAAAACGCGATGAGAGGTGTTTTTGTACGCCGCGCCTCGCGGGAGGAGGCTTTGACGTTATTCGCCAAAATAGGGCCAAGAATAACATCGGCGCCCGCTTTAATCGCGGCCTTTGTTGCTGAGCGCGCGCCGGCTTCTGTACCCTTCGTGTCGAGGGCAATGAGCAGAACATCCGTATCTTGGCGGTCAAATACGGCCATCTCCGCCGCGCGGTACATAGACTGGGCTTCCTGTGCGAGCCGGGTAGATGTGGTGGAGAAAGGGAGCAATAGCGCCAATCGTTTCGTGTCTCGGCCGGCCATGTGAGGCGGTGTTAACCCGTCACGATTATTGAAATAGGGACCGGAATCTGCCGTTTGAACGGGCTCAGGCTCCGATGTCTCCTTCGCGCCAGGCGGCGGAGTTTGGACCTCGACCTCTTTTTTCTCTGGCGTTTCGACTGCCGGGTTCTCTGTTTCAACTGGCGTCGTTTGAACGGGGTCCACAGGACGCTGTGCAATGGGCGCGCGGTCTTGTGGCGCTTGTGTGGTCGTTGCGCAGGCCGTCATGAGCATCGCGCATCCGGCAAGGAGCGCTATTTTTAAGGCATGGCCAAACGGTGTAGGGTTAGGCATAGAGGTGTAACCTTTTTACTTTTGTTGTAAGGGCGCGGCCTTTACGAACAAAAATCTGCGGAAAAATTTTATCGTGTCTACGGCAAACTCTAAGGCGGCGCAGCCCATCCCGCAACACCTAAGGGGGGAATCTTCCTCACAACTTACACCTGGTTTATATGTTGTTGCGACGCCAATCGGCAATTTGCGGGATATAACCTTGCGGGCTTTAGATGTTTTAGGCGGTGTTAATCGTGTCCTGGCGGAAGATACACGGCAAACAGGAAAACTCTTAGAAGCTTTTGACATAAAGAGCTCTCTAACCGCCTATCATGACCATAATGCGGCAGCCCGTATTCCGCAGGTTTTGGGCTGGCTAGAGGCGGGGCAATCGGTGGCTTTAGTATCTGACGCGGGCACGCCGCTTGTGTCTGACCCTGGATTTAAGTTAGTGCGCGCGGCCCTCGCCGCAGGGCATGAGATATTTCCGCTGCCGGGCGCGTCTGCCGTTTTGGCGGGGCTCGTTAAATCGGGCCTACCGAGTGATAAATTTCTGTTTGCTGGGTTTCTACCAGTGAAATCTGCAGCGCGAAAGCGCGAAATAGACCGTTTAAAGTCTGTACCCGCCACACTTATTTTCTTTGAAACGGGCCCGCGCATTCTGGCTTGCCTGACAGATTTAGAGTCCGTTTTGGGCCAGCGTCAGGTCGTGTTGACCCGCGAATTGACCAAACATTATGAGGAGGCCCGCTATGGCAGCTTCACTGATATTATCAAATCCGTTGAGACGGATATCCCGCGCGGCGAATTGGTCTTACTCATTGGCCCCTCGGGCGCAGAAGAACACTGGGACGAAGCTCGGGTCATATCCGCCCTGTCAGACCGTATTCCCGATGCCGGCGTAAAACGTGCCAGCACAGAGATAGCGGAGCTCGCGGGCTGGGCAAAACGTGATGTCTATGCACTCGCTTTGACTCTGAAATGATGGAGCGCTTGATATGAAAGATAGGCGCGCGCGAGAACGAGAGGGGCGTAACGCGGAAACCCATGTGGCGCGCTGGCTCAAATTGCGGGGATGGAGGGTTCTCTCTGAGCGCTTTAAAGTGCCAGAAGGGGAAGTTGATATTATTGCACAGCGCAAAAATATCGTGGCTTTTATTGAGGTGAAACAACGCGAAAAGCTTCCGCAGAATGAGGATATTTTATCACAAACGAACATTGCGCGCGTGATGGATGCGGCTGAAATTTGGGTGAACCAAAATTTTGAAACGCTGGGGCCGGAGTTCGAAATTCGCTTTGACTTGGCTCTGATTGAAGGGCGCGTCCATCCGCTGTCAAAGGTGCGATACATAGAAAATGCTTTTTCTGGCTTTTAAGCCAAATAATTAAGGGTGTGGTAACTTTCCGTTCACCCTGTTCCTTTACATTTGCGGTATGAAACATCTTGTCAAACCTACGATTTGCCTGTTTTTGGCGTTAACTTTGTCTGGCTGTGCGGTCGCGACCGCAGGTGTCAAAAAAGGTGATGAGCGAAATCTCGTTCGCTCGGTGAAGGATATAAATGCAGGCCGTGTGATTGAAGCCCGCATGACCCGTGCGCTGGATTTCAAACTTAAAGGCGTCGATGTCGAGGTGGCTGAAGGCATTGTTTTGCTTTCGGGCAATGTACCGACACAAGAAGATAAAATCGAAGCCGCGCGTATTGCCTGGTCAGCGCGCGGAATTGAGCAGGTTGGCAATGAAATTCAAATCAGAGGGAAACAGTCTTTTGTCCGTAACACCAAAGATGGGATATTAGAAAAGGCCGTGCGCACGCGCTTGACCGCAGACCGCTATGTGAAAGCCCGCAACTTCAATATCGAAACACATGATGGTATTGTCTATGTTATGGGCGTGGCGCGGACCCAAGGCGAATTGAAACGCGCTGCCGAAATTGCAGCGACAACCCGCGGCGCGAAACAAGTGATTTCTTATGCGCGTGTTGCGAATTTATCCGCCCAGCAGCCGTCAGTGCAGCAACCCTCGGCTCAATACCCTTCCGCCCAATACGCCCCCGATGAGTACTCTTCAGATCAATATTCTTCGGCGGGACAAACCATTCCAGCGCCTTCAACGGCGACGCCGCCAGCCGTCCCGACACAGCGGGCTCTGCCGAGCATATTGCAATCCGCGCCAAGCGGCCCGCTCCCGCAAGTGCCCAGCTTTCAAACTCAGGCGCCAGCCCCCATTAGCAATGCGCCGATCAATGAGCCAATTCCATTTGCCGGGCCAACTGCGCCAACAGAGCTGGTTATGGGCGATCGTTTGGGGAAAGAATTACCTTCCGATGAAGATTTAGGGGCTTTCCGAACGGGGCAGGCAGGCGAAGCGGTTTCTGTCATTGAGAGTGCGCCGTATTATTTGGATCCGGATACAGGCAAAGAAATCCCAATCCGCTTCGACGCAGATGGAAATATTGTTCCGCTGATTGTCAAATAAACTCAGCTTAACACTGCGTGACCCTCTGATTTAGCTAAATATTACAAGACCTTCATTCATGCGCTAGTCATTCTGATTGGCGTTAATGGGGCTAGTTTTCAATGAGATATCCTATGACATTTTCTAAAAATATTTTTCTTGGCCTTGCGGCCCTGTCCCTCTGTGCCTGTCAAACTACATCGGCCATACCGACCCCAAGCGACATTTTATTATCGGGACTGGAGACGTCAGCTATTTCACCAGATGGTATCAAGAAAGTCTTGAGCGCAACTGATCCGACCTGTCAGGCATTTTATAAAAATACGACAGAATTTGTTTCTCTGCCAGCTGACCTTGGAGCCGGCGACGCTTCAGCACCTTCTTTTGGGGGCTCTCTGATGAAGACTGTAGTGCTTGGAACTTTGGCTGGTGTTGCGAGCGGCGGCGTGGCCTCCCTCGGCATAAGCAATAATTTTCTTGAAGCGGCCCTCATTGGGACGGCGAGCCAGGTCACATATAATGCGGGCGGGTCTGTTTATGATAAGATTGTCACGCCGCAACCCGATGCTGAGAGGCAGGCTGAAATCCAAGCCATTGCAGCGATGGATCCTTTCCAGGAAATTCAAAAAGCCGCGGCGCTATTAGGCTGTCCTGCTCCTGACCAAGCCGCAATCGCGGCTTTGAATTTGGCCGACGCCGTAAAATAAATTTGGCTATACGCCGTAATGGGTTTGCACGGCTTTGCTCCATCCGATTGTGAACGTCCCTTTGGTTTCGATAACGGGGCGTTTCATGAGTGTCGGATGCGCCCCTAATAAGCTCAGGGCGCTATCTCGGGAAAGCTCTGATTTTTCCGCCTCAGACAGCCCGCGCCATGTTGTACTTTTTTTGTTGACCAAAGCTTCATATCCGAGCGCGGCCTCTAAAGTTTCTAGCGTAGTCCCGTCGAGGCCTTCCGCGCGAACGTCATGGAGGGCGGGATCATGCCCTGCGGCGCGCAAGGCCTTTATGGCTTTTCGGCAGGTGTCACAGGTTTTTAGGTGATAGATTTTCATGAGGCGTGCTTTAAAATAAAATCGGACATACGCGTATAAACCTCTGTCCGACAGAGGTCATTATGCATTTCATGTTGAGGGGTTTCAAACCCTTGGAACTCTGTTTGTTTTGCCGCTTTGGCAAACGCTTCTGAGCTCTGATAATTCGTTAATTGGTCGGCTTTCGAATGTAATATCAGTAGCGGTCGATCCCAATTTTCCGCGTTTTCTGCAAGGGTTTCTCCCGTATTCACCATGGCTTCAGCGAGTCGAAACCCCAATGTGCCATGGTTCAAAGGATCGTCCATATATAGCGCTTGTTCGTCCTCTAAGTTGGAAATTTTGGTGCCATCAATGGGTTGGCTCATGCTACCTCTGGGCAGGATACGTCCCATCAATTTGACTATAAAACTCAAGGTGCTCGGAATTGGGTCCGTTAAAGTAATAAAGGGGGCGCTTGCGATAATGGGCACGGTATCAAGATTGCGTGACCCATGGTCCAAGACTAGCCCGCCGCCCATAGAATGCCCGTAAACCACCTGCGGTGTCTGCGGGTAAAGTTCACGTGTTTTCTCTAGCAACACGGCGAGATCGGCATGAAATTCATCATAGGATTTAACGACGCCTCTGCGGCCTTCGCTTTTTCCATGCCCGCGTAAATCCAAAGAGACAACGGCGATAGATTGGCTGTTTAAATAGGCGGCCATGGGGCGATATCTCCCGCTATGTTCGCCAAAACCGTGAACCAGAGACATGACGGCCTTCGGGTTTTTGGCGGGCCAGTGATAGCCGAAAAGCGCGGTTCCGTCCGCGGATAAGGTTGAAATGTCATTCATATGATCGCGGTTCCGTAAGCCAGTAATTCTGCGCCGCCCTTTGTTGTATGCCCCACACGAGAAAATTCATACCGAACATTATGTACTTCGCGTGCGCCCGCAGCCTCGGCTTGTTCCAATAGGCGGAGCAGGGCTTCACGCCTCGCGCGGTCAAGCATGGTTTCATACATCGTAATCCGCCCGCCAACGAGCATAACAAAACCTGCGATAAACCGGCGAAAATAATCAAAGGCGATGACTACAGAGCCTGTCACGAGAAGAGGCGGCTTCTCTGTTGCAGGCAGCGTCCGTAAATTCGTCACGAACATGTGTGACAGGGCGGCCTCTCTCGCCGCCAAATTAGCCACATGTTTCTTTTGCGCGCGCGAGCCAAAAAACACGCCGATGATAAGTAGGAGCGCCGAAAAACCGAGACCCGTCATTGGGCGATTACCACACCCGTTCCGTACACATAAAGCTCGGAGGCGCCTGCGGTTATCGCACTGGTGGAGAAGCGGACATTAATGATGGCATTCGCGCCTTTGGAGTGAGCGTCGGCAATCATACGGTCTGTGGCTTCTTTCCGCGCGTCCTCTAGAAGTTCCGTATAGCCTTTAAGCTCGCCCCCGACAATGTTCTTCAGGCCGGCCATAAAATCCCGTCCCACATGTTTGGCGCGGACGGTGTTGCCTTGAACAAGGCCAACATGATTGGTGACCTTATAGCCAGCAATCATTTCTGTATTTGATAAAATCATAGCGCTCTGTCTCTCTTTGTCTGTGTCTTCTGTTCACACCAATTTGCGCTTTTGTGCAAGTGGGTGGGCGATCAGATGCAGGTGTAACGTAATTGAAGGATTGATTTCATGGCTGCAGCCCTTCACTTGTGAAGAAACAATTCCGGAGTGCCCCAAATGAGACGAAATGTTGCCTTCCAAATGGACCCAATGGAAACGGTCAATATTGACGGAGATACGACCTTTGCTTTGGCTGAAGCTGCGCAGGCGCGAGGCTGGAAGATGTGGGAATATGGGCCAGAGCATCTAACCTATGATAGGGACCGTATTCTGGCGCGGGCTCGCCCAATGACCGTCCAGCGCAATCAAAACCAACCTGCGATTTTTGCCGAGCGGGAACTCATTGATTTAGCAGAGGATATGGATGTGGTGTGGATGCGGCAGGATCCGCCATTCGATATGTCCTATATTACGGCCACACATTTACTGGAGCGCTTGGCGGGCAAAACCCTTGTCGTAAATGATCCGAAATGGGTGCGGGCCTGTCCTGAAAAAATTCTACCGCTCGATTACCCAGATCTGATGCCGGCAACACTTATATCTCGGGACCGTGCGGCGATTGATGCTTTTCGCGCCGAATATAAAGATATCATCCTAAAGCCGCTTTACGGCAATGGCGGCGCAGGCATTTTTCGCGTCAAAGAAAATGATCCGAATTATAGTTCAATCTTTGAGATGTTCATGGAGAGCTCTCGCGAACCCCTCATTGCTCAAGCCTTCCTGCCCGCTGTGTCCAAAGGGGACAAACGTATTCTCATCATTGACGGGGAGCCTGTTGGTGCGATTAACCGCGTACCGCAACCCGGTGAAACCCGAAGCAATATGCATGTCGGCGGTGAAGCGCGCCCGACCAATTTGACCGAGGATGATTTACGTATCTGCCGCGCCATTGGCCCGATGTTAAAAGAGAGAGGTCAAATCCTGGTAGGGATTGATGTCATTGGCGATAAAATGACAGAGATAAATATTACCTCACCAACGGGCGTCCAGGAGCTCAAACGGTTCAGCGGAATTGATGCTGTGGCGGCCTGTTGGGATGCGATTGATATGCGGCTAAAATGACTGCCTTAAATTCCGGGAAGAGCGAAAGTCCGTAAGGCCAACATCTGCAAATTGTTCGGCGAAACTTTGACAGATTTTTGGCGGGTACAAACCAACCAGCTCATTCAACCCCCGTTCATGCACCGTAGATTAACGCGTCGTTAATGTGACATTAACTTTAACTTATGGTGGGGGATACTTCCATGGAACAAATTACTGCATTTTTAAATCCTGAAAGGGTCAATAGTCTGGTTGGCTTTGGGATGAACGTCCTATTGGCCTTGGTCATTCTTATTGTGGGTCTCTGGATTGCGAAACGCGTTCAGAACTTCATTATCAAAATGGGCGCGAAAAGCCCGCATCTAGATAATACGCTTTTCAAATTCTTGGCGAGTATCGCGCGCTTCGTTATTATGGCGTTTGTCTTCATCGCGGTTCTTAACCGTTTTGGCGTTGAGACAACGTCAATTGTTGCGCTCTTGGGTGCGGCGGGTTTGGCTGTTGGCTTGGCCCTACAAGGCGCGATGGCGAACATGGCGGCTGGCGTTATGTTGATGCTTTTCCGCCCTTACAAAGTTGGTGACTTCGTCGAAGTTGCGGGCAAGTTTGGTAACGTCGAAGAGATTGACCTGTTCACGACAATCCTTCAGACATTTGACAACCAGCAGATTGTTATTCCAAATGGAAAAATCTGGGGTGAGCAAATCATCAACCACAGCCATCACCCAGTTCGTGGTGTCGAGATGAAATTCAATGTTGCTTATGGTGATGATCTGGACAAAGCTCGCGACACAATTATGGGCGTGTTAAATTCACATCCGCATGTTAAGTCCGACCCTGCGCCCTTCGTTGAAGTTGAGACACTTAGCCCGCGATCTGTTGAGTTCTTGGTCCGTCCATTTACAGATGGCGCGCATTATTTCGATGTCCGCTATTCACTCCCCGAGCAAATTGCGAAGGCTCTCGGCGGTGCAGGTTTTGATACACCTTACCCAAGCCAAAAAATTATCATGGTCAAAGAATAGGCCTTGCATGATTTGAATTGAGAGAGGGGTTGGTTTTCCAGCCCCTCTTTTTTTATGCCTCATTACAGGACGTACAACCAAGAGGTGAATGTGGGAGTATTTACAACACCAATGTCATCTTTTTAAGAGAACGTGAACGTTGAGCCCTCTCAAATTAACCATTTATTACCCATATTCTCCAAATTAAGACTCTCTATTTAGAGGGTGAGTTGTGACAGATAGTTGGATTGTAATTGCTGCGTTTTTGGTCTTCTTCATGCAAGCAGGCTTCTTGCTCGTCGAAGCGGGTGAGGTTAGGGCGAAAAATTCAATTAGTGTCGCGCAAAAAAACATCTCAGACATGCTGATTAGTGTCACCGCCTATGCGTTAGGTGGATTTGGCATTATGTACGGTTTGTCTTGGGGCGGCTTTTTTGGCCTAGGCGGCGTTAAAGAAGCGCTCATCCAAACGGGTGAATGGCCGCAGCTTCTCATATTTAATCTGGCCTTTTGTTCTGTGGTCGCCACCATTGTCTCCGGCGCTATTGCCGAACGCATGCAAATATTTGGCTATTTTGTCAGTACTGCTATTATTGCTATTCTGGTCTATCCGGTTTTTGGTCATTGGGTCTGGGGCGACACAATTATTACATCAAACTTGGCCTTTTTGAGCAATTTAGGCTTTGTTGATCATGCAGGCGGAATCGCAATCCACGCGTTAGGTGCTGCCTATGCGCTAGCCGCAATTATGGTGCTCGGACCTAGGAAAGATAGGTTTGATGAAGATGGGAATGTTATGCCAGTGTCTGGCTATAGTCCCGTCCTATCAATCGCCGGCGCACTGATTCTCTTTGTCATGTGGATCCCTTTTAACACGGGCGCCATGACGCCGGGCACCGAAGCCTTCTCTAATGTGGCCCTGGCTACAATTTTGGCAGGTGTGGGCGGCGGTATTGGCGGTAAGGCGATAGGGTTTTATTTGCATGGGCGAGTCTTTAACCCAACTTCGAGTTTCAATGGGTTACTAGGCGGGCTGGTGGCTGTGACGACCGGCGTCGCCTATTTAGGTCCAATGGGGGCATTCGCCATTGGTATCGTGGGGGGTTTTGCCGCTGTTTTTGGGAATTATTTCGTTCTGCACAAAGCCAAGCTGGATGATCCGGTCGGGGTTGTGGGTGTCCACGGCGTTGCCGGCATCATAGGCGCGCTTCTCTTTCCATTTTTTGCCATTCAGGCGCTCCCAGCGGGCGGCGTGATGCCGCAAGTTGCCACCCAAGCCATCGGCGCGGCGGCCTGCGTAATATGGGCTATGGGCACGGGTTTTGCAGTCTTTCTTTGCCTGAAAGCAGTGGGTTTATTGCGCGTAACGCAAGCTCAAGAGCATCTTGGGCTGAACATTGGCGAGCATGACCCAACTGTGACGCATGAGATGTTGGAAGCGGCTTTCGAGAAAACGCCTGAGGGTGCAGCGACAGCTCTAACTGGCGGCGTTAAAAAAGTGTCGCGGGCCAAAAGTCTCAAAGGTATTGGCTCCGAAATCGGCCTCGCATTATCCGAGTTCTCTTCACAAAATAAAAAGCTTTTGGAAACGCAACAACAGACGATGCAACTGATTTCCGCCGCGGCAGAAAGCCTAACAGATGGCATGTTGGTCTATGATGCAGAGTCGAGAGTCATAGTGGCTAACTCATCTTATAGAGACCTAATGAGTACCCGCGGCATTCGTTGTGAGATCGGTATGTTTCGCCATGAAATCGTTCAACAGCTTGCTGAGAATGGGGAAATCGACCTAAAAGGCCTGAGAATTGAGGACTATTTGAGTCAAAATGCGCTGACGGTACCGCAAGAGGCGAATTATAAGATTGGAGAAGACTTCTATATTCGCCGGCAAAGCCCAATCCCCTCTGGTGGTCAGGTCGTGACCATAACAAATGTTACCGAAATGCAAAAGGTCATCGAGAAAGCCGAGAGCGCCGAGAGAGCTAAGTCAGAGTTTTTGGCAAATATGAGCCATGAAATCAGAACGCCTATGAATGGCATTTTGGGGATGTCTGAGCTGCTCTCCTATTCGGAGTTAAACACAGATCAACGTGATTTCGTGAAAACCATTTCGAGTTGCGGCAATGCTTTGATGACAATCATCAATGATATCTTGGATTTCTCTAAAATCGAAGCGGGTCAGGTGGTTCTAGACCCTATTCCCTTTATGCTCGTTGAGAGCGTTGAAAATGTCACGGCCATGCTCTCGAGCGCGGCGGCGGATAAAAATATTGATCTCTTATTGCGCGTCCAACCTGATCTGCCGTCGACCTTTATCGGGGATGTGGGCCGCATTCGGCAAGTGCTAACTAATCTCGTCGGCAACGCGTTGAAGTTTACGCATTTCGGTCATGTATTGGTGGATATTACCGGGCAGCAGTCGGGCGATAAATATGATCTAAAAATCAGAGTAGAAGACACCGGCATTGGAATTCCGCAAAATGAGCTGGATAATGTGTTCCAAAAATTCAGCCAAGTCGACGGCACGAACACGCGCGAATATGAGGGAACGGGTTTGGGCCTCTCGATTTCTGCAAATCTCGTTGAGCTTATGGGCGGGACCATCAAGGTGGAAAGTGAAGTCGGCAAAGGCAGTGTCTTTACTGTCAGGTTGCCGCTTATGTCTCATGCCGATTTAAAACCCATAAAAACGGTTCCGATGGAGATTATTGGGGCGAATATTTTGATTGTCGATGACAACCAAGTGAACCGCAACATTTTGCGTGAACAAGTCAAACATTGGAAATGCCGTAGCGTTGCGGTTGAGAGCGGCGCGCGCGCTATGCATGTCCTGAAAAATGCAAAAGCCAAAGACATCGGTATAGATCTAATCATCTCAGATTACCAAATGCCGGGCATGAATGGTGCTGACTTATATCGGTCCCTACAAGCCCACGCTGATTTTGCGGACATTCCTGTTATTCTTCTGACCTCAGTCAACGCCGACGTGCAAATCCACAGCCTCAAGAAGGAAGGCTTAGTCAATATTTTGACTAAGCCGGCGCGAGCCTCTTTACTGCTCGACACAATCGCAAAATGCCTTTTCGACTCTCAAAATTCGAAAATTTCGGTGAATGTTGAAAAGCCAGCCGAGACCACGCCGCCTGCTGAAGCCGTTTCCGTGACACCGAGACGAAAGCAATTCAGAGATATTGAGCGCCGCGTCAACCCGCGTCAGGAAACGCTGCCGCCCGGTCATTTGGATATTCTTATCGCAGAAGATAATGAAACGAATCAAATCTACATAAAATATTTAATGGAGCAATTAGGGGTGAGTTTCAAAATCGTCCCGAATGGCCGCGCCGCCGTTGATTATTGGCGGAGTCATTCTCCCGCTCTAATTTTGATGGATGTGTCCATGCCCGAGATGAACGGCTATGAGGCCACTCACGCTATTCGGCAGGCCGAAAAAGCGCAAGGCAAAACCCGCACGCCAATTATTGCGCTGACGGCGCATACGCTGAAAGGCGATGAGGACCGGTGTTTGGAGGCCGGTATGGATGATTTCGCCTCAAAGCCCATATCGATTGTTGGCCTCAAATCCAAAATTTCGAGATGGTCAACATTTGAGATGAAACAAGTCGGGTAAGACGGGGCAAAGGCCTGGCTATGAAACAGGGGTTGCAAATCCCTATTTCATAGCATATCTACCGATTAACAAAAATAATACCCACCGCACGGGATGCGGATCGGGCGGCCCTCGGGTCGCTTTTTTTATTGCCTAAAACAGGCAGAAAGGTGCTTCAGTCAATGAAGACCAAGACGAATATAGATGAGCGAATTCTCGCGCTCGCCGAACCGATTGCGGTAGATTTGGGTCTGCATATTGTGCGCATTCGCGTTATGGCGGGAAAGCGGCGCACCGTGCAAGTCATGGCCGAGCGTTTGAGTGATGGCTTGATGAATGTCGAAAATTGCGCGGATCTCTCCCGTGAGCTCTCTGCAATTATGGAGGTCGAAGACCCGATTGCTGAGGCCTATATGTTGGAGGTCAGCTCTCCGGGATTGGACCGCCCTTTGACGGACCTCGAGGATTTCACGAAATATGAAGGCTATCTTGCCCGCCTCGAACTCGACCGCCTTGTTGAGGGGCGTAAACGCTTTCGCGGCGTTTTGGCCGGCGTTGAAGAGGGCCATGTTGATATTAACCTCGACGGCGAGACGGATAGCACGGCCTCCATTCCCTTTGAGTGGATTGCCGAAGCCAAACTCCTCATCACCGATGAGCTGATAAAAAAGGGCCAAGAGGCCAAAGAGGCCGCTCAAAAAAAGAGCGTAGCTGACAACCCAGAGACGACACCTGAAAAAGAAGGAGACGCATAATGTCCACAGCAGGAATTTCCGCCAATAAGCTAGAGCTTATCCAAATCGCAAAAGCGGTTGCGAGTGAAAAATCAATCGATGAATCCATTGTTTTGGAAGCCATTGAAGAAGCTATCCAAAAGGCCGCGCGCCTGCGTTACGGCGCTGAGCTGGATATTCGCGCGAAGATTAACCCCGCCACCGGCGAGCAAACTTTGCGCCGCGTCATCTCTGTTGTGGCCGACGAAGAGGTCGAAAATGAGTCAACGCAGATTGGTATTTCAACGGCCAAGATGGATAATAAGCTGATGGAAATCGGCGACGAAATTTCTACCACGCTCCCGCCGCTAGAATTTGGCCGTGTCCAAGCGCAAATGGCGAAACAGGTCATTATGGGCAAAGTGCGCGACGCCGAACGCGCCCGTCAATTTATGGAATTCAAAGACCGCGTGGGCGAGATTATCAATGGTATCGTTAAGCGGGTCGAATATGGACATATCATTGTTGATCTCGGTCGCGCCGAAGGCGTTATTCGCCGCGACCAAGCTCTGCCGCGGGAAAATGTCAAAGGCGGCGACCGTATTCGCGCCTATATTATGGATGTGCGCGAAGAACCACGCGGCAGCCAAATTTTTCTCTCGCGCGCCCATCCGCAATTCATGGCGCAACTCTTTGCCCAAGAAGTGCCAGAGGTTTATGAAGGCGTGATTCAAATCGTTGGTGTTGCTCGTGATCCGGGCTCCCGCGCAAAAATCGCTGTCTTCTCAAATGATAGCTCTATTGATCCTGTCGGGGCCTGTGTGGGTATGCGCGGTTCTCGCGTTCAGGCCGTTGTCAATGAGCTCCAAGGCGAGCGCATCGATATTATTCCTTACACAGAAGATATGGGGACATTTATTGTTAATGCCCTCCAGCCCGCCAATGTAACCAAAGTTGTCATCGACGAGGCCAATGGTAAAATCGAAGTCGTAGTCCCCGAAGAGCAGCTGTCGCTTGCGATTGGCCGCCGCGGCCAAAATGTGCGTCTCGCTTCACAGCTCTCTGGCTGGGCGCTCGATATTCTCACCGAGGAACAAGAATCTGAGCGTCGTCAGCAAGAGTTCAAAGAACGCTCTGAGCTCTTTATGGCGGGTCTCGATGTGGACGAAATGGTCGCCCAACTTCTTGTCTCGGAAGGCTTCGAGACGATGGAAGAAGTCGGCTATGTCGCCATTGAGGACTTAACCTCTATTGAAGGCTTTGATGATGAAACGGCCGAAGAGCTTCAGGCGCGCGCCCGGGAATATCTCGAGCGCATTGCGACCGAGCAAAATGACAAACGGATTGCGCTGGGCGTAGAAGATGAAGTCCTCGAAATCGAAGGTGTCACATTACCGATGGCTGTGCGCTTTGGCGAGAACGAGATTAAAACCGTCGAAGATGTCGCGGGTCTCGTGCCGGATGATCTGAATGGATATTCTGAATATAAAAACGGCGAACGTATCCACGAAGAAGGCATGATTGAGGATATGAAACTCACGGATGATGAGGCTACGCGCCTTATCATGCAGGCCCGCGTCGCCGCAGGTTGGATCGAAGCCTCCGCCCTTGAGCCCGAAATCGAAGAGGGCGAAGAGGGAGCCGAAGGCGAAGCGGCTGCCGAAGAGGCAGCGGCAGAGCCAACAGCAGAGACGCTCTTTAATTAGTGCAATTAGCAGAAATGCACCGAGCAATTCTGATCTAGACATTAAATTTGAAAGCCGTCGCCTCATTAGGTGGCGGCTTTTTTAATGTTCTTTTTGTAGCTTCGGTTGTTTTGCCGTTTTGTTCATCTCTCTATTTAGAGTTAAAAGGGATGTTCGTTTGCGTGGTCAGGTTCTGGCGGAGCAACAAATAAAGGTTTTGAGCTTTCCCGATCCGTGCAATTCCTGCAAACAGGAAATGCACCAATTGTCAGAAAGCTCCACGCGGCGACGCCTTTTTCCGCTGAGGGTTCGTTGATTTCTGCAAAGCAGAAATCAACTGACGAGCCAGTCATAGGGTAAACAGCTCACGCCAGGCCGCCCGACTATGCTTACGTTACCCAGCATCGTCCCATGACAAGCGCCGCTTCTCTCCGAACCTTGCATTTCCTGATAAAATTACCAAACAAAGCCCTTCAAAATGGGCGAAAGAGGCCCAATTTGAGAGCCTTAGCCATCAGGAATTACACTGACTAAACTGTTCGGGTAAGATAATTTTTTTATGAGGTGTACTATTTAAAAGCTAGAGGCTCTTTCAGAGGAAAGAAATTGGATGTTCCATGGGTTTTAGCGGTACCGGGAAGGCGAGGAAGTTACGGTTCAACCAAAAAGGGGTTGCGGTTTGTACAAATATGAATTCAAAAGTGTATCTATCGAGGGAGACGGGAAAATGGCTGAACCAATTAATCAAGGCTTTAAACCAACGCTCTTTCCCATGATGTCTTCTGGCGAAGATCAAGCAACGTCGATTTTATTTGGTATGCTTGCCTTAGTATTTCCGTTTAGGGATATTATGCTGAGATCAATTGGAAGATCGGCATACAAGTCAGGCAATGATTTCTCAGCATTTTTGCATCCATCATTTGGCGGCAAATATTCGAAAAAAGACGTTCCAGACGGAGTTATTCACCTTGACCAAAAAGACAAGTGGAGCGCACTTGTTGAAGTTAAAATAAAAACTCAAGACTTGTCGAATATTCAGCTAGACAATTACCTTCAAAGAGTTCGTGACTCTAAAATGGATGCACTTGTTACCATTTCAAATGAATTGTGTGCTCAACCAAACATGCCGCCGTTGAGATTAAAAAGTGGAAATAAGACTTTGAGAAGAATTCCGCACTTTCATTGGTCTTGGCAGTTCATTCGTTTTCAGGTCAAAAAATTATTGAGAACCGATAAAGAAATGACCTTGATTGAATTTGAGCTACTAAATCAATTTTTGGGTTTCCTCGAGCACCCAAAATCGGGTGTGGCTGGGTATGTAGCTATGCCAAAAGATTGGAAGAAACTCGTTGATAAGTTACGAGAGCGCGGCAAGCCTAATCAAGATTTACTAGAAGAATCTGTTACAGGATGGTTTCAGGAGACTGCTGAGCTTGCGCTTATTTTAGCAGGAGAGTTGAATGTCGAAGTGGAAGAAATTATTGACCAAACTTCGGTAGAAAGGCGACGAGAAGACGGTGTTAGTCGGTTGCAAAACACCGGAGATTTGATTGCGAGTTTTAAAATTGAGGGCTGCAAAAACCCCCTAAATGTCAGACTTGATGTCGATAGGAGGAGCATTCAATTTTCGGTAACTCATGATGTTCCAACATCAGCAAAAACTCCTTTTGTACAAATCCAACATTTTTTAAAAAAGTTTCATCAGGATGATGAACATAATCAATGGGGTTCGCATGATGATGTTCGTCTGTTTTGTCGTTGGCCGAGAGCAAAAGATAAAACGGATATGACTTTGTTTGATGCTATTCAGCATTCGTTGGACGATGAAATGAAAAACGCGCCTATTATCAGGCAAGACAAAGACAAAATTATGGATTTAGAATTGCGTTATACTCCGTCAAAGGTCTCTGGCAAAATTTCAAGTCGGACACAGGTCATTACTTTGCTAGAGGAAGAAATTGTATTCTTTGCAAGAAATTACTTACCCGCCTAAATTTTAGTAAGGGTAAGTAAAACAGCTATCCCGCCCCCCGCACCTTTTTCGCCATCCAATGCTTTCGGCACAATGTCACATAGCGGTCATTACCGCCTATCTCGACTTGTTTGCCGCGCGTCACCGCCGCGCCGGATTTATTGACGCGCAATGTCATGGTGGCTTTGCGTCCGCACCAGCACAGCGTTTTAATTTCTTTGATTTTATCGGCAATCGCCAAAAGGGCGGCGCTGCCGGGGAAAAGTTTGCCTTGGAAATCTGTGCGCAATCCATAGCACATAATCGGAAGGCCCATGTGATCGGCCACGCGGGAGAGCTGCCAGACTTGGGCTTCCGTTAGGAATTGCGCCTCATCCACCAAAACGCAATTCAGAGCGGTGTCATCATGGACGGCTTGGATATGTTTTTCTAAATTTTGCTCAGGAGTAATGATGTCGGCTGTAGCGGAGAGGCCAATCCGGGACATGATCTGGTCCTCCCCATCTTCGCGCGTATCAATGGCTGGTTTGAGCAAAAGCGTACGCATCCCGCGCTCATGATAATTATAAGAGGATTGCAACAGGATCGTCGATTTGCCCGCATTCATGGCCGAGTAATTAAAGTAAAGTTTCGCCATGTCCCGCCAGTCCTGATTCGACGCCGACTATGCAAAATCGGTTTGCTCGAATCTAGACGGAAGAGCGCTGCCTTATCAGACCCCTTGCTAATTTTTGCGGAAGGCCCCATATCGCGGCTCTTGAAAGAGCAGCCCGATATCATCCTCCCAGCAGAGCTGGATAAGCGCGGACATAAATCGCGCGAACGCAAGTGCGTAGCGCGGGGTGAAGTCCGCGATCCCGCAGAGATGATCCGCTTTGTCTTGGGACCCGATAATCAGATTTATCCCGATATTTTGGGGAAATTACCGGGACGCGGAACCTGGGTCAGTGCCAGCCGTGAAGATTTAGATGTCGCTATACAAAAGGGCGGTTTCAAACGCGGTTTTAAAGGGAATGTAATCATAGCTGATGACTTGGTTGCGCAAATTGAGGCAGGGCTCAAAAAGCAAACTTTATCGTTAATTGGTATGGCAAAAAAGTCAGGCAAATTATTCATTGGTTTTGACCAAGTCATGGCGGCTGCACGGACCGACGCGTTGGGCTGGCGTATTGAAGCCCGCGACGGCGCGGAAGGCTCACGCGGGAAAATCCGAACTTTATCCAAAGCCGTTGCTCGCGAGGTCGAGTTAAAACTACCGCGCGTTATTGGATGTTTCGACAGTACCGAATTGGGCGCTGTTGTGGGACGCGACGCAATCACGCATTGCGCTGTTCCGCATGGACGAATTGCGAAGTCTCTCGGCCAGTCGGCAGCGCGTTTAAATGGCTTTTTGCCGCTTGTACCAGAGGGTTGGGCCGACGCCCAACACGAAGCTTTCTAATGCGCCTATAGCGCCGCAACCGGGGCGGACATGCCCGGCTATTCGAAATAAAAGCAAACGGCGATTGTATGTTGCCAAATGCGCTAATCTCGTTAAGTTGCGCGAATTCTCCGCGCGAGCAAGGAACATGAGACGCAAAACGGTCTGTCGGCTTTATGACCCGGCCCCGATTTGCAGGAAAAAGATATGACAGACAGCAATAATAATAAACCCGGTGCCAAACCCGGTGCACGGCGTCCATTGACGCTTAGTCCCAATCGCGGCGGCACGCGCAGAAGCAGCAACCCTTCCGCCGTGGTTGTTGAGAAAAAGAAAAAAGTTATCGTCCGCCCAGGTGCCGGCAAGCTGGGCGGCGCGTCGAAATCTACAATTTCGCCGCCAAAGACAAATATGGCGCCCAGCAAGCCCAAACCTGCGGCAAAGCCTAAGCTTGATCCGAAACCGCCCGCGAATGTGGACGCGGTGGCCGAAGCGGCTCGTAAACTTGGATTGTCAAAGGCGGAATATCTCAAACGCCAAGCCGCCCTAAGTTCGGCGCAGAAACAACAAGAAGAACGTGCTGCGCAGCGCAAAGCTGAAGAAGATGCCCGGCTCGCCCGCGTCGAAGAAGAGCGTAAATTGCTCGAGAAGAAACGCGAAGAGGCCGAAGCCGAAGAAATGCGCCGCCTCGAAGCGGAAGAAGCGGCAAAGAAAAAAGCCGAAGCCGAAGAAGCCGCAAAGCTTCAGAAAAAAGCGGTGGGCGCGCCCAAACCAAAAGAAGAGGCGCAAGACGCCCGTTCTGAGCTAGAAAAAGCTGGCGGCCGCGTGAAGAAAAAACGCAATACGCCGCCGCCCACGCGCTCGAAAGGCGAGACAAAACGCCGCCGCGGCAAGCTCACGATTGTTTCGGCGCTGTCCGGTAATGATGAGCGTCAACGCTCGCTTGCGTCTATGAAGCGTGCGCGTGAACGTGAAAAACAACGTCAACGGGGCGGTGGCCGTAGCAGCGATAAGGTGCAGCGCGAAGTTACAATCCCTGAAGCTATTACGATTGCGGACCTCGCGAACCGCATGTCGGAACGCGGTGCTGCCGTCGTGAAATATCTCATGCAGCAGGGCGAGATGCATACGGTCAATGATGTGATTGATGCTGACCTCGCGCAGCTCATCGTCGAAGATTTTGGCCATACGGTGAACCGTGTGTCCGCGGCCGATGTGGAAGATGACTTCCTGATTGATGATACGCCGTCAGATGAGAAAGACCGCAAGCCGCGCGCGCCCGTCATTGCGGTGATGGGCCATGTTGACCATGGTAAAACGTCGCTTTTGGATGCGCTTCGGACAACTGATGTGGCCTCTGGTGAAGCGGGTGGTATCACGCAACATATCGGTGCCTATCAAATCGCGCTGAAATCAGGTGATAAGATTACCGTCTTGGATACGCCTGGCCATGCAGCCTTTTCCGAAATGCGGACCCGTGGCGCAGAGGCCGTTGATATCGTTGTTCTGGTGGTCGCTGCCGATGATGGGGTTATGCCGCAAACGATTGAGTCCATTAAATATGCGCAAGGCGCGGATACGCCAATTATCGTGGCCATCAATAAAATGGATGCCTATGAAGCCAATGCGCAAAAGGTTGAAACAGACCTTCTGCAACATAACGTCATTACGGAAAGCATGTCGGGCGATGTGCAGGCCATCCCCGTCTCCGCAAAGGAAAAGACGGGTCTCCAAGACCTTGCCGAAGCAATTGTCAACCAAGCTGAGTTGATGGAATTAAAAGCGAACCCAAGCCGCAATCCTGATGGGTTGGTAATTGAGTCCAAAGTTGAAAAAGGACGCGGCGCGGTTGCGACGCTTCTTGTCAAACGCGGTACGCTCAAGCGCGGCGCTGTGGTTGTAGCAGGTGAATATTGGGGCAAAGTCAAAGCTATGATGGATGAGAAAGGCAAGCAGATGAAAGCCGCTGGTCCATCAACCGCTATTGAGCTGATGGGTCTGAACGGCGCGCCTATGCCGGGTGAGCCGTTTGCGGTTGTCTCCGATGAGCAGAAAGCGCGAGAGATTACCGAATACCGGATTCAGAAACGTAAGGATGCGGCGCTTGCCTCGCCATCAGCCATGGCGTCCATGGAACAAATGATGGCTAAGTTGCAAAACAAAGAGTCCTCAGAATTAAATCTCTTGGTAAAAGCTGATGTGGAAGGCTCTGCTCAAGCTATCAAGTCCTCGCTCGAAGGTCTCGGCAATGATGAGGTTAAAGCGCGCGTCGTCTATTCTGCGGCGGGCGGCATTTCCGAGAGCGATGTGCATCAGGCCAAAACGGCGGGCGCGCCAATTATTGCCTTTAACGTTCGTGCCAATCGGCAGGCCAAGGATTTGGCGGAGCGCGAAGGCGTTGAAATTCGCTATTACTCAATCATCTATGAATTATTAGATGAGATTAAAGGCGCGCTTGAAGGGATGCTCGCGCCAGAGCGCCGTGAGACCTTTATCGGTTACGCCGAAATTCTCGAAGTCTTCGACATTACCAAGCTGGGCAAAGTGGCTGGGTGTAAAGTCACCGAAGGCCGCGTTGAACGCGGCGCAGGCGTGCGTTTGCTGCGTGATGACGTCGTAATCCACGAAGGTTATCTTTCGACGCTTAAGCGGTTCAAAGACGAAGTCCCCAAAGTCCAATCTGGCATGGAATGTGGTATGGGATTTGAGGGCTATCACGACTTACGCAAAGGTGATCAAATTGAGTGCTTCACCGTTGAGATGCTCGACCGCAAATTAGAAAGCGCTTAACTTAAGCGCCGCGCCCTTTACGCAGAATAAAACCTCCATGCGGAGGTTTTAAAACACGTGTGATGGAACCTAATACTCATCCCTTGGGGTGAGATTTAAAGGGAGTTATCCGTTCGCGGCTTGCGTGAGCCCCGACTCATTTGCTTTTTCTAGATATTCTTCGACGCCTTCAAAAAATGTGTTGGGCGCAACATCGAAAACTTTGCACAATCCCCATAAACGACTTGCACCAATTCGGTTCGTCCCACGTTCGTATTTTTGAATTTGTTGAAAGGTAACTCCTACCTTATTTGCAAGATCTGTTTGACTATATCCGGCCAATTTCCGAAGCGATTTGAGTTGGCTGCCCACAAATGCATCCACCTCTGTCGCTGTCCTAACATGCGATTTCATAAATTTTTCCATTTTGCTATACGCGCCCAACTTTGTATAACTAAGCGTGTGTCCCTGAAAACGCTCTTAATGATATTTTAGTCACCGTGTCTAGGGGGGTCTCTTAACTTTTCCGTGTTCACACCATTCAGTGGTTTGAAGGCTTGGCAATTTTGTTTTCGCGGCTTACAGCGACGCCTATGGCAAAAAATCGTCCACCCTCCCAACGTCAATTAAAAGCGGGCGAATTGATTCGCCGCGCCCTCGCAGATATTTTGGCGCGGGAACATTTGCGGGACCCCGATTTAAAAGGCGTGTCAGTGACTATTTCGGAAGTCCGAGCCTCGCCCGATCTAAAACATGCCATTGTCTATGCCGCTCCTCTCGGACGCGAGCATGATCCTGATGTTGTCATAAAAGCCCTACAACGCTGCGGCTCTTTTTTACGCGGACGATTGGGCCGAGAAATGGAAATGAAATCCACACCGAGGCTTCGGTTCATGAAAGACGAGAGTTTTGAAACGGCAGAAGCCATGACAAAGCTATTACAAGACCCGCGCGTTCAGCAAGATTTAGATTAGGCATTAAAAAACCCTCTCCGAAGAGAGGGTTAAAATTATCATTCTACCTGGGGCGGGATTAGCTGCCGACCTCTGATTCATCAGCTGATTTTTCCATCACCTCTTTGACAGCCAGATTTCTATGGGTCTCGATTCTGACCCCTTTCTTATTTGTCGCAAATGATGTGCCGCCCTTGGGGGCGAGTGTGACTTCGAGATTATTCGGCGTGAGGTCTTTTGCCGCACCTGTCGCGGCATCAACGCCGGCTCCGATGAGCCCTCCAACCAGAAGATTCCCTGCAAAGGCGGTGCCGCCAGACGTAGAAAGTTTAGGTTCCATCATAACAACAAAATCTTCATGATTTTCTTTACTGACCGTCGCTTTATATATCCGCTTACGGTTAAGTTCGATTTCGCACGGTGTTTGACACGTTTGTGGCTGAAGTTTTTTCGCTGTATCCTCGAAGAGGATGGTCGCTTCGCTCGGAATTGAAGTCATTTTGACGGTGTCATTTGACCCCTTTGTTACCGTCGCACACGCAGATAAGCTAACAGCCACGAAAACAGCTGTAGTAAGTTTGAAATTCATTTTGAAGGCCCCCTTTTGACCTGTTCTTGGTAGAAAGAATCTCATTACTATGAACACTCGAAAGCGCAACAACTATTGCGTTTTCTGAATAGAAATGCTCGCGTGGGTAACGCATACTTATTGGGAAGTTTGAGCCGCTATGGACCCTAATGGCCGTAAAAATCGTAAAGGTAATTCCGTCCATGGCTGGGTTATTTTGGATAAGCCTTATAATGTCGGCTCGACGCCTATGGTCGGGAAAGTGCGCTGGTTATTTTCGGCGGCCAAGGCGGGTCATGCGGGGACGTTGGACCCGCTGGCGACGGGTATTTTGCCGATTGCTTTGGGGGAGGCGACAAAGACCGTGCCTTTCATGATGGATGCGGCCAAGTCTTACACATTTGAAATCACCTGGGGAGAGACGCGCAGTACGCAAGATGCCGAAGGGGAGGTGACGGCCTCCTCTGATGTCCGCCCAGCGCCCAAGGACATACAGGCGGCGCTGCCAGAATTTATCGGCGATATTGCACAAGTGCCGCCCAAATTCTCCGCGATTAAAATTGACGGCAAGCGCGCCTATGATTTGGCCCGGGCGGGGGAGGCCGTAGAGATTAAATCCCGCCCCGTGCGCGTAGATAGGTTTGAATTGACCGAGACCACGCCACATACGGCGACCTTTGATGTCGATTGCGGGAAAGGGACATATATAAGGTCACTTGCGCGGGATTTAGCGGCTAGGCTGGGGGCCTGCGGATATGTCTCGGTTTTGCGCCGCACGCGCGTGGGACCCTATAGCCTGAAGCAGTCAATAACACTGGACGAGCTGGAGCAGATGTGTGATAGGGCGCGCGTTACAGAGGGACTGCTCTCTGTTTCGACCGCTCTGGACGACATCCCGGTGCTGGCCGTTACAGACCAAGGTGCAATCAATCTGAAACATGGACGCGAAATTACCGCGCCGCCTCATCTTCTAGAGAGCGAGTTTATTCGCGCAGAACGAGACGGCGTTTTGATTGCGCTTTGCCACCCACGCGAGGGACATTTGGTTCCGAAACGTGTCTTTAACTTATAACTCTATACGGAGAAATACGATGTCGATCACACCCGAGCGCAAAGCCGCTTTGATCAACGAATACGCCGTCAAGCCTGGCGATACAGGCTCCCCCGAAGTGCAAGTCGCGATCCTAACAGAACGCATCGTCAATTTGACGGAACACTTCAAAACCAACAAAAAAGATAATCACTCTCGCCGTGGTTTGCTTTTAATGGTCAATAAGCGACGTAGCCTATTGAACTATGTCCAAAGCAAAAGCGAAGAGCGCTATCAAGATTTGATTAAACGTTTGGGTCTGCGCCGCTAAAGGCAATTCGCGTAAGCGAAATGCCGATAAGGCGACAGCTTAAATCTGAAAGATTTACGCGTGCCGCCTACGCGATAAGCGCCAAGCTATCTAAGAAAAAGTGCCGCCACGGATGGCGGCCTTTCGTGCATCTGCTGTTCTGTAAAACAGCGGCGCACATTTCCTCCATCTCAGCGAATGACCGCCGATGGACCTGCCATGAGGCAGACATAGTAAGTACGATGAAAGAAAGACATTACACGTATGTTCGATAAGAAATCAGTATCAATCGATTGGGCTGGCCGCACGCTGACCCTAGAAACCGGCGGCATGGCCCGCCAAGCCGACGGCGCAGTCTTTGCGACTTATGGCGACACTAAACTCCTCGCGACGGTTTGCGCGGCGAAATCCGAAAAGCCGGGACAGAGCTTCTTCCCGCTAACCGTCAATTACATGGAAAAATTCTATGCCGCAGGTAAAATCCCTGGCGGGTATTTCAAACGTGAAGGCCGTCCGACAGAGCGCGAGACACTTATCTCTCGCCTGACTGACCGTCCGCTTCGTCCGCTCTTTCCAAAGGGTTTCAAAAACGAAGTTCAGGTCGTTATCACGGTTCTTCAGCATGACCTTGAAAATGAGCCAGACATCATTGGTATGATCGCAGCCTCTGCCGCGCTGACTATCTCGGGCGTGCCGTTCATGGGCCCAATTGGCGCTGCGCGCGTCGGCTTGATTGACGGCGATTATGTCCTGAACCCAACGCTGCAAGAGCTAGAAGAGTCAGAGCTCGACCTCGTTGTTGCGGGTACAGAAGACGCCGTCATGATGGTGGAATCACAAGCAGATGAGCTGACTGAAGAGCAAATGCTCGGCGGCGTAATGTTCGCGCATGAGAGCTGTCAGGACGTCATCGATGCCATCATCGAATTGGCCGAGGAGTCTGCCAAACCAGCGTGGGAATTCGAAGCGCCTGATTACTCTAAAGAGAAAAAGGCGATGAAGAAGATTGCCGAAAAAGGCATCAAAGCGGCATATAAGAAAACGGATAAAATGGAGCGTCAAGAAGCGCTCCGTGTTGTTCGCACCGAGGCGTCCGAAGCGCTTATTGAGTCTGAAGAAAATCCGGATGGCATGAAATCCAACGTCTTCTCTGACGTATTCAAATCGATCGAGTCTGAGACGGTTCGCGGAACCGTCATCAAAACCAAGAAGCGTATCGATGGCCGTAAGCTCGACCAAGTCCGGTCTATCGAGTCCCAAGTTGGCCTCCTGGAGCGTACACATGGTTCAGCTTTGTT
>CALLBD010000095.1 GCA_938001915.1 uncultured Caulobacterales bacterium
GTCATAGCATTAGTCCTGTCAAAATCGGGCGCAACATAGGCGCGCCATATCAGAGGTCAATGTGAACTATCGGCTCGGCGTCATATTTTTCGGGAGTCAAAATTTTCCTAGCCTGCAGAGGAAACAACTCCTAGCGCTTCACGACCATCAAATGGAGCGCCTCCAGAAAACGTGACCTGTCCTTTTGCGTGAAGGGCGGCGGCCCGCCCACCGTCGGCATCTCTGCGCCCGCACGCAAATCAGCCATGATAGCGCGCACAGCTATTTGACTGCCAATCGTATCCATCGTCATGGGCTTGCCATTTGATGCCAGCACACGCCCGCCAGATTTAAGCACGCGCTCTGCGAGTAAAATATCAGAAGTTATCACGATGGCGTCTGCATTTGCGGCCTCGGCTATGTAATCATCGGCTGCGTCGAAATGATCATTCACCAGCTTAAAGGTGAAACCTGGCTCTTTCGGGACGCGGATGAAACTATTGGCGACAACTGTGACAGGCACCCGATGCCGCCGCGCGACTTTATAGGTCTCCTCGCGCACGGGACAGGCATCAGCGTCGATATAGATATAGAGCGGCATCGCCGCCTGATAGGCCAGCTCTGGCCTTTAGGGCAAGCACGGGTTAGGCCGAGCGTATGACGTCCACTCCTCATGATGACGATAAATTCGCCGCTTTCCGCCATGGGGCCTTTCAGCGGTTTTTTTGGGCGCGCTTTCTAACGGCGAGCGGGACCCAAATTCTTTCCGTCGCGGTGGGATGGCAAATGTGGAAAGTCACGGGCAATGCGTGGCTGCTCGGCTTGATTGGCTTGGTGCAATTTCTACCGCCGCTTTTGTTGGTCCTCGTGACGGGTCTTGCGGCAGATAAGCTCGGCCGACGGCGGGTGATGGGTTCGGCGATTGTGCTCAAATTTATCTGTGCTCTGGGGATTTTGGCGCTTGCACTGACCGAGAATTTTGACCCTGTTCTTGTCCTTAGTCTTTTGGCGCTTTTCGGGGTCGGGCGGGCCTTCCATACCCCAGCCTCCAGCTCGCTCGTTGTCAATGTCGTGCCGAAGAAAGATTTTGGAAATGCGATTGGGTGGATTACGTCCAGCTGGCAACTTGCCTCTATCGCAGGTCCTGCCGCGGGCGGATTGCTCTACGGTATTTCTGGGCCTTTTGCCTATGGTGTTGCGGCGGTGATTTTTGTGGTCTCGGCCACGCTCATATTTTCGCTCGAAAAGCCGAAGCAAGACATGGAAACCGCGCCGACAAATTGGAACACGATTGTCGGGGGTTTTCGTTTTATCTGGCAAGAGAAGCTGGTCTTTGGCGCGATATCTTTAGACCTCTTCGCGGTTCTCCTCGGCGGGGCCGTCGCGCTTCTCCCGATTTATGCCGATGAGATTTTGAATGTCGGACCGTGGGGTCTGGGCATGTTGCGCGCCGCGCCGGGCGTAGGGGCGATAGTGATGATAGCGATTTTAATTCGCTTTCCCGTGCGCGACCATGCGGGTACGGTTTTGCTTTTTAGCGTCGCGGCGTTTGGCGCAGCGACGACGGTTTTCGGTCTCTCAACCACGGCCTGGGTCTCCATCCTCGCCCTCGCGCTGGTCGGGGCGTTCGATATGATTAGCGTCTATATTCGCGAGCTTCTGCTGCAGCTATGGACGCCTGACCGTGTGCGCGGTCGGGTCAATGCGGTGAATGCCATTTTCCTCGGCGCGAGTAATGAGCTGGGCGAATTTAGGGCAGGCACAATGGCAGCGCTTTATGGGGCTGTCTTTACCGTAGCGGCGGGCGGGGTCGCGGCGATGGGCATTGCGGGGGCTTGGCGTTTCCTCTTTCCGAAAATGGCCAAGACGCGCAAATTGGAAGGTCCTGACTTAGACGTCTAGTTACAAGAGTGGGGCCACCCACTCTGGCACTAACCGCGTCGCGGGGCCGTGGCGCGTCTCGCTGAAAAAGGCTGAGCCTTGCGAGGGCTCGAGATTTAATTCCAAGGTCCGCGCGCCGTGCACATGGGCCAATTGCACAAAACCCGCCGCAGGATAAACCGCGCCCGATGTCCCGATAGAGACAAAGAGGTCACAGCTCTGCAGGGCATATTCAATGCGGTCCATCTCATAGGGCATTTCGCCGAACCAGACGATATCAGGGCGCGGCCCGCCGCGTGTCTGGCAGGCGGGGCAGGGCGTCTCAACGGTCAAATCTTCGGCTTGCCGCCAGTGATGGTCACAGGCTGTGCAAAAGGCCGACAGCAATTCGCCGTGCATATGGATGACATCTTTAGAGCCGCCGCGCTCATGCAGGTCATCTACATTTTGCGTAACCAGTGTGACGCGTCCGCCGAACTCCGCCTGCAATTCACCCAAAGCGATATGGGCGGCATTGGGCTTTACGTCTCGCAGCGCGGCGCGGCGCAGGTTGTAAAAGCGGTGCACGAGGACGGGGTCAGCGGCAAAGCCTTCGGGCGTGGCGACCTGCTCAACGGCATGACCTTCCCACAGCCCGCCCGCATCGCGAAAGGTCTGAATGCCGCTCTCGGCAGAAATGCCCGCGCCAGTGAGGATGACAATGTGCTGTGGATTTGACATATATTGGCTCTTGAAATGGCGCTGAATTTTACACCACGCGTATGGATAGCATACAAAGCCTTCTAGATTAAGATGGATATATTTCCTATTTTATGTATGAGAAACTATGGCAGTCGCCGCATCTATACGTTTAGGAATTTCCTGCTTTTTGGCTGTAAATATTCAAGCCTGCGCGACTATGGCTGCGGCGCCTGAAATTGCGACAATAAATCTTGTCTCTATAAATAAGGCAACGGTTCTAGACATGATTATAATGGGAGAGCATTCAGAAGTATTTGATGTGCCGGGATATAAGATAATTTTTGGAAGTGATCGAGAGATGACTCCTAAGGACAGTGTCTGGCTGGATTATTACGACTGCAGCTCATCTGAACGATATGAGGATGGCCATGCCCTTAGTGCGCGGGACTATGTGAAATTTCATCAGTCATGGGTTAAACTCATTGAGTCAAAACCCGGTGGTTCATTTACCTATGAAGCGCAATTCATTGAGGGCCAGAATGAAAAAAATCGAGATGTTTGCGCAAAAATATTTGTCTTTGATGGAAATATTAAGCGTAAGGTTTGGCAACCCGTATTTATATCGAATGAAATGAAATTGGACTTTAGTTCGCAAGGAAGCCCCGAGCATCTATGACATCCGTACTCTTTGTTTGCCTAGGAAATATTTGCCGCTCACCTACCGCCGAAGCTGTGTTCCGCGCGCGGGCGGCAGGTCAGGATATTATCATTGATAGCGCCGGCACGGGGGCGTGGCATGCGGGCGATGGGCCTGACCCGCGCAGCCGGGCCGAGGGGGAGCGCCGCGGTTATAGTTTTGCAGGGCAAGCCGCCCGGAAAGTGCAGGTCCAAGATTTTTACGACTTTGATTTTATTCTCGCCATGGATGCGTCAAATCTCGCGGATCTGAAAGCACTTCGGCCCAAAGACAGCGCGGCGATGCTCTCGCTGTTTCGGCCAGATGGGTCAGATGTGCCTGATCCCTATTACGGCGGCCCGGATGGATTTGTTGACGTTGTAGATTTAATTGAAGACGCCGCTGATTACTGGCTGGCGCAAATGACTGCGGGCCAATCAAAAGCAGAGTAGACAGCCCGCTCGCAAAGGCTTAATCCGCGCTGAGAGCATTCCTCAAAAGGACAAAATATCATGGCTGCAAATCCAGGTCTCGTAACTGTTTTCGGCGCGTCAGGTTTTCTAGGTCGCTATGTCGTGCGGGCTTTGACGGCGCGCGGGTGGCGCGTGCGTGCGGCTGTCCGAAATCCGCATACGTCCCATGAGCTAAAGGTCATCGGCGATGTCGGCCAGGTGCAGCTCCTGCAAGCCAATGTGCGCTTTCCCGAATCTGTCGCCCGCGCAGTGGACGGCGCTGACGCAGTTATCAATCTGGTCGGTGTTCTGTTTGAGGCAGGCCGTCAAACCTTCGAAGCGCTGCATAGCGAAGCGCCCGAAATTATCAGCGAAGCTTGCGCGGCGGCTGGGATTGGGAATCTGGCGCATGTCTCCGCGATTGGAGCCGATGTCGATAGCGCCTCTGACTATGCGCGCACCAAGGGCGAAGGCGAGGCGGCCTTGCGCGCCCATGTCCCAACGGCCGATATTTTGCGCCCCTCAATTTTATTCGGTACAGAAGATGAGTTCTTTAACCGTTTTGCGAGGCTGACAGCGTTTAGCCCGACCTTGCCTTTACTCGGCGGCGGGAAGACAAAGCTCCAACCGGTCTTTGTTGAAGATGTCGCCAATGCGGTGGCGATTTCTGTGACGCGGGGTACGACGGGCCAGACCTATGAGCTCGGCGGTCCGCAAAGCTATAGCTTTAAAGCCTTGATGGAATTTATTCTGGATACGATTGGGAAGAAACGATTGCTCGCGCCCGTACCGTGGTTCGCCGCCAATATGATGGGTTTTATGGGCGAGCTCTCCGGTGCTTTGCCTTTCGTCAAACCCTTCCTGACGCGGGACCAAGTTGAAAATTTGAAAAGCGATAATGTGGCGAGCGATAGTCTCGCAGGCTTTGAAGCTTTTGATATTCGCCCCAAAACGATTGAAGCGATTGTGCCAAATTATCTCGCGAAATATCGAAAATATGGCCAGTTCTATGAGAAGCGCCAACCTGCGGATGACGCTGCCTAAAAATTTGCGCGCGCTACCGAGTTAACGCAGAGGTGATGAGCGCACTTCATCTGAGGCTTGGATGATGCAATGCGCTCTGTTAGATGGGTCCTTAATTTTTCGGGAGACATGACTTATGCGCACTATACTAACCCTAACGACTGCAGCGCTTATTCTTGCGGCATGCAGTAATGGCGGTGACACTAAGGCAGTTGTTGATGCCGTAAAGCCGAGTGAAGCTGGCTCTGATGCGACCTATTCTGCTTCGCCAAAATTTGATGCGGCTAAACTTTCCGCCGTTCTTAATGATCAGCCTGATAAGACGAAAGACAGATATGAGGCGCGCAACCCGGCCGAGACTTTAGAATTTTTTGGCATTACGCCGGGCATGTATGTCGGCGAAGCCTTACCCGGCGGCGGTTGGTACACAAAAATTCTCGTGCCATATTTGGGCGAGAACGGGAAACTCGTCGGTATTGATTATAGCGTTGATATGTGGCCCGAATTTAGCTTTGCTAATGACGATTTCATTGAAGCCAAGAAAAACTGGCCAGAGGAATTTGTCGCAAAATCTGCGGAATGGGCCCCTGAAGACGGCGCAAAAATTGCGGCTACGACCTTCGGTACGCCCGCAGGTGATATGGCCGAAAAATTAGACGCGGTGCTTTATATCCGCGCGCTACATAATCTGTCTCGCTTTGAAGCCGAGGGCGGCTATCTTACGCAGGCGCTGAAACACTCTCATAACAGCCTTAAGCCGGGCGGTATTGTGGGGGTCGTGCAGCACCGTGCCCCTGAGAGCTGGGAAGACGCACAGGCCACAGGCTCTGCGGGATATGTGAAACAAAGTAATCTCATCGCAGCCTTTGAGGCCGCAGGCTTTGATTTCATCGAAGCTTCAGAGATTAACGCCAATCCTAAAGATCAACCCGGGGAAGGGGATGTCGTCTGGAGATTACCCCCGTCCCTGAACGGCGTCGGCGATGATGCCGCACTTAAGGCGGAACGTATGGCCATTGGCGAAACCGACCGCATGACGCTTTTGTTCAAAAAGCGGTAAGTGAAAAATAGGAATATATCCCTTGCATTTTCTAAATGTTCTTCTTATGTTCTAATTATAGAACACAACGGAGCACTGTCATGACAACTCGGTCAACGACAAAACATTTTTTGAATGTGGCTTATAAAGACCGCGATTTGGCGAAACGTTTAGGCGCGAAATGGGATCCTTCGGTCCGGCGCTGGTATTGTCCTGCCGGATCGCCGCTCGCTAAAATCTTTAGCTGGCGGAAAGCCGCCAATACGGTGAATGCCGAAGTCAGAGCGGCTGCGCAGGCTTCTCAGGCAATGGCCTCTCAGGCAATGGCCTCTCAGCCTATGCCCTCTGTGGCCATGAATGAGAATTTCGATATGTTCCAAATCGCGGGTTAAACCTAGCTCCGATTACCCTATTGAAAATTTGGGCTTTCTGGCCCAAGTTTTTTTCATGTCTCCGCCCAACACTCCACTCTCGAGGCCTGAAATCCTAACGCCCGCCATGCAGCTGCGCTTGCAAGCGCTGGAAGCACAACATGAAGCGGAAGCCATTCAGCTAGAGCGGCTTGAGGCCCTCGCGAGGCTTATGGATGCGCGGTTCCATCTCCCCATTCTGCCGATACCCATCGGACTTGATACAATTATCGGGCTTATCCCCGGTATCGGCGATACGATTAGTTTGGGCATTTCGGGTGTTATCGTTGCGGGGTCACGAAAATTAAATGTCTCTGCGGCCTCGCTGATGCAAATGGGGGCGAATATTTTCGTCGACTGGCTGATTGGTCTCGTACCGATTATTGGCGATCTTTTTGATATTGGCTGGCAGGGGAATATGCGCAATGTCAGATTGGCGCGCGCTCATCTGGAGGCACGCTGGGCGGAGGAACGCGAAGCGGTCATGAAAGCGGACATATGATTTTTACCGATATTGACGCCACGAATGCCATGTTTGAAGCGCATTTTCCGCGAGAGGGGCCTCGCCCTGTTGTGACCGAAATGGGTGATGGCTATGCAGCCACACGATTGCAGACCGATGCGAGCCACATGCGGCCCGGAGATATGGTCAGTGGTCCGACGCAAATGAGCTTGGCGGATACGGCTGCCTATGTTTGTGTTTTCACCAAGCTTGGCATCACGCCAATGGCTGTCACCTCTAGTTTGAACATAAATTTTTTGCGGCCCTGTATTGGGCCTGATGTTCGGGCGGAAGGAACGATGGTGCGTCTTGGGAAAACTCTGGCAGTAATTGACGTGCGGATTTTTGGCGAGGGCCATGCCGACCCCGCCGCTTTGGCGACTGTCACCTATGCGCTGCCCAAAGACATGCCTTCTGCCTAACTCTCTTTCACCGTCGCCTGCATGAGCCCCATCACGGAATTTGTGAGCTCAGAGATATCAGAAAGATACTCCGCTTGCATGATGATAAGGCTGGCTTGGGTTTGGGACGGGCTTACAAATTTCTGATGGGCTGGTTCGACTTGTTCATGGAACTGGCGCAAAATGTCGGCCTCGGTTCGTCCGCGCTCTGCCATGTCGCGCTCTAGGCGGCGGGATAGGCGGAGCGCCGCACCGCAGCGGATATAGAGACTTTGGTCAAAAATACTGCGTAGCTTTGGCTGGGTAAGAAGCAAAATGCCTTCGACAATAATCAGAGGCCGAGGCGTGACCGGCTTTGAAGCAGGGCTGCGTTGATGCGTGGTGAATTCATATTGCGGGAGAATTGCAGTTTCATTTCGCCTAAGCGCGCGTAAATTCTCCAAAAGCAGGTCAAAATCTAACGCTTCGGGAATATCGAAATTCAAGGGCGTCGCGCGGCCTCTTTCGCGAATATCGAAATAATAATTATCTTGGCGGATGATATGGCAGTTCTCGGCTCCGACGTAGCTGCGTAGGTGGGCGGCAAACGTTGTCTTTCCAGAGCAGCTTCCGCCCGCAATAGCGAGTATCTTCGGACGCTCTGAGGGTGGAGAAAAGGCTAGCATAAAACATTATAGCGGCATAGCGGGATAAAAAGAAATGCGTATGGGGCGCTTTCATTCCAAACCTCTCAAAGTTCAAATTAAGTGGCGTCTTCATATTGCCAGACCCGTGTCCCTGTGCGTAAGCGGGTGACATGCTGTCTATTCTCGACATTTTCCGAATTGGTATCGGACCGTCCTCGTCTCATACTGTGGGACCTATGCGCATTTCGAACCGCTTTTGGCGGCGATTAAAGTCGCGGGGGCATTTATCCGAAACGGCGCGCATAGAGATAATCTACCGAGGCTCTCTCGCCTTTACGGGGGTAGGGCATGGTACGCTGCGCGCGGGTCAATTAGGGCTTTTGGGCTTCAAGCCGGAGACCTTAGATTCAGACGCGGCTGAGGCGGCTTTGAAATTTCTAGAGACGGATAAGAGCCTCGTCCGTGATCAGTACAAAATTAGCTTTGATCCAAAGACGGACAGCATTTTTGATTATGAACAAGCCCCCGATTTACATCCCAATGAAATGGAAATGCGCGCCTACAACAAAGTCGGTAAGTGTATCTACTCGCGAATTTATTATTCCACAGGCGGCGGATTCACCGCGAGTCATCAACAGCTTTCGAAACCTGCGCCCAATGATACAGTCTCTGTGGGCGGCAAGACGGTGCCTTATAGCTTTGGGTCGGCGGAGACGCTTCTTAAACTTTGCGCGCAGGAAAACATCACTATCGCCGACTTAATCCTCGCAAATGAAGCTGTGCGCCGTCCGCAAAAAACGACCCTCTCGCGTTTGGACAAGGTCGTATTTGTTATGTTGGCAGGGATTGAACGCGGGCTGCATACGCGCGGCGTTCTGCCAGGCGGATTAAAGGTTGCGCGGCGTGCGCCAGATATATGGGCGACTTTGCAAGGCGCGCCCGGGGCCAATGAACGTGAGATATTATTCGACTGGCTGAATGTCTATGCGATGGCTGTAAATGAAGAGAATGCTGCGGGCGGTCAGGTCGTGACCGCACCAACGAATGGCGCGGCGGGTATTCTTCCTGCCATCATTCGGCATTATTGTTGTGATGATCAGGCCGTGCCTGATTTCGCAAAGACACGGGTTTTCCTCGCAACGGCAGGCGGTATTGCCTTACTCTATAAACAGCGCGCTTCGATATCGGGTGCGGAGATGGGATGCCAAGGTGAAGTCGGTGTGGCCTGCTCCATGGCAGCAGGTGGTTTGGCGGCCGTCTGGGGCGCTACGCCGGAGCAAGTCGCAAGCGCGGCGGAGATTGGCATGGAGCATAACCTCGGCCTGACCTGCGACCCTGTTGGCGGGTTAGTGCAAATTCCCTGTATTGAGCGAAATGCGATTGGCGCCGTGAAGGCGGCCAATGCCGCGCGGCTTGCCTTGCATGGAACGGGCGCCGGGAAAGTTAGCCTCGATCAGGTGATTGAAACCATGCGCCAGACGGGACTGGATATGAGCACGAAATATAAGGAGACCAGCCAAGGCGGCTTGGCCGTGAACGTTATTGGATGTTAGCGCTTATCGAACTTGTCTTTACGGCGCACGCCCATCAGGACTTTTGATTCTAAGCGTCCGCGAAGGGCGGCATAATAGGCGCGCAAGAAGGCGACATCACTCTCGCCTTCTTCCCAGACCCAGCCGATTTTTGTTCGAATACGGCTGGCGACATCTGTCAAAACATCTGCGTCTTTTGCCCGCAGAACATCTTCTAGGACATGTAATTCTTTAATACCGTAAGCGTCGATTTGCGCAGGGGTAAACGCGAACTGCGCGAATATGGCTTCATTTTCTGGCTTATCTGTCGTCACCAAATCTGCGGCGAGCATCGGGCGCGGTGCGCGGACAACCCAAGTGCCTGCCACTAAATCTCCGACACGCAGGCGGTCTTTATTGAACAGGGGGAAGAACAGAAAAATCCCGGCCCATATGGAGGCGAGCAAGCTCATCCAGCCATCGACCCCGCCTGAGCCAATCCCAAAGAGAAATCCAATGGGGAGGAAGAACCCAATTTCGCGCAGGGCATTTCTGGCAAAAACGCTCGCGGCGGAGAGCCGGGCTTTTCCCCGAGCAGCCACCCGTATTTTTAATATCATCTTTCCCGGCGTTGCGGCGCGGCGACTTAGTTCAAAAAGCGTGAAATAGAAACTGCGGAGTAAAAATGAGATGAGCACATAGATGGTAAATGCCAGCTCAGAATTATAAAAACTCATGGAGCTCAGTGCAAAAGTCGAGGCGATGAGCACGAGGATAATGAAAACGAGGTCGAGAGTGAAGGCGCCAATCCGTGCGCCGACATCGGCCAGCTCAATTTGCAGGTCTACACCTTCTGGCGTTACGAGATGCCGCCGCCCCATCTTAATTTGCTGGGCAGATAAATGTCCCGCGCCGCTCATTGGGAGAGGGCCTTTCGCGGCAAGAAGAAATAGGTGAGCCAAAAGGCCAGCATCGCCCCGCCAATACCATAGCGCAGCCAATCATTTTGAATGAGCTGACGGCCAAAGCCTTCTAATACGCCCGCGACAAACATCATGACCACGACACCGCCCAAGATAATGGCCGCTTGTTCTGATTTGGCCCGCAAGGATTCCATGCGGCTCATTTCCCCAGGGAAAGCAACCGCGCGTCCAATCAACATGCCCCCCGCTCCCGCCAGGGCGATGGCGAATAATTCGGTGGAGCCGTGAATGGATAACCATCCGCCGATTTCAAACCCTAAATCTTTACCGGTAAAGACCGCGATAAATGCGCCAATCGCCAGCCCATTATAGAGCAAGAGGACGACTGTCGGTAAGGCAAAGGCAAACCCAAGCGCAAAGGCTAAAATGGACACGCGGCTATTATTGGAAAAGAGATAGGCCGCAAACGCCCCTAACCCGCCTTCCTCTTTGTCATATCCATAAATTGTTTCGCGCAAATAATCTTCTGAGGCGGCGGGATTTCGCCCGTTTGCCATGCCCTCGCCGACGAAAGAATAAAACCAATCGGAGTTGTTCGAAACCAGCACAAATCCAATCAGCATCCCCAGCACGAAGACAAAGCTAGAGGCCGCGAGGTCTTTCCATGCGCTCTGAACGGCAAGGGGCCAATCGCGGACAAAGAAATTATAAATCCGGTCCCGCAGGCGTTGTTGGCTGCCATAGATAACATAATAGGCGCGTGTGGACAGAGACTCGAGATAGGTGACAACGCTTTGATCGAGAGACGTGGCCCGTGCAACAGAGAGAGACGAAAGTGTGGAGCGGTAAAGCCGAGGCAGCTTGATAATTTCCTCATCAGTGAGGTTGCGCACGGACCGCGATTCAATGCGTTGTAGCAAAGCTTCCATTTCTTTCCACACGTTTTCACGTTCTTCGCGAAAGCGTTTAGATTTGAGTGTCAGCGTTCGGCGGGTCATGTCTTAGTCCTAAATCGCATTGCGGGCCTTTAAGAGCATATATGTGTTGAGCACTTTCATGTTCAGCGTTTCTGCATCCGCATCAATGACATTGACCCCCATGCGCTCCAAACGCCGCAGAACGATGTCCCGTTCGCGCATTAGGCCATCTCCAATCAGGCTGGCCGCAGCCTCTTGTGGTGTCTGTGCATTTTGGGTGATGAGCTTGTCCAGCGCCGTATTTCGGAAGGCGACAAAAATGACGATATGGCGTTTGAGTAGCCGCGCCATATTTTCGACCATCAACTCCGCTTGGGTGCTATCAACAAAATCCGTGAAGACCACAATGAGGGTTCGGCGCTGTAAGTTCTGGGCGAGCTGGCTGAGGCCAAGAGTGAAATTCGTTTCCGCCGTTGAATACTCGACCTTAGCAGAGACGCGGCGAATTTGCGAGAAGCTGCGGGTATTGCCAATGGCTGGTGCATAGAGATAGGGCCTTTCATCAAAGGCATATATCCCGACCTTATCGCCAATTTTCAAACTCACAAAGGCCATGAGTAAGGCGGCATTTAACGCGCGGTCGAGCTTGGTCATGGCTTCGCCCGTTTCAAGATTTTCAACCTCTTCGGCCATGATGTGTCCGCTGTCGAAGGCGAAGATGATATTATGATTGCGTTCTGTCCGAAATTCTCGCGACAAAAGCGTGCCATGGCGGGCCGAATGTTTCCAATCAATAGAGCGCTTATCCATGCCGGGCAGCCATTCTGTCAGGCCGTCAAACTCTGTCCCATCACCGCGCAAGCGTTGAAGCTTTTGTCCAATATTTGCATCTTTGGAGAAAATCTCCGCAGCGGTATCTCTGACCATTTGCGTATCAGAGGTTACGGGAATTTCGCTTTGCAGCGGGTCAATACGTTGCCGCCAAATCAGACCGAGTGGTCCCTGCCAGCGCGTCCAAATACGTTCTAGCACGGCGGTTCCGCGTAAGTCTGTTCGCATCCCAAAGAGAGATAGCATGCCGCCGTCTCCGACGCCCGCGCGTGCAAGCGTCGGCGTGACGGACAGGCGGTCATTTACGCTAAGGCGTTGTTCGGGCGCGCGCGGCGGAATGCCGGGGCCGAACTCAGTCGTGACGCGAATATCATAATCATGGCCAACATATCCGGAACCCGGCGCATCGATATGCGGTTCCATCCGCGCAATAGAGGCAGCCAGGAGGGCATCTAAAACAATGAGCCCCATTACCGCCGCGACCCAGCCCGCGCCAATTAGCCAAAGGCCCGGCAAAAACATGGCGAGCATCAAGGTGACAGGCAAACCGATAGCGGCTGCGAAGACAGCGGCGCGCGTCGGATAGGTTTGCGTGCGGAATTTCATTTCAGCGGAAATAGCGAGCAGTCCTTAGCGCGGCGCTTGGGTTTGCTCAATCACAGCCGTGATGACTTCATCGGCTGTGCGGCCCTCAATTTCTGCGGCGGGCGAGAGCACCGCGCGGTGTCTCAGCGCTGGCAGCGCGATAGATTTAACATCATCAGGAATGACATAATTTCGGCCTTGCAGCGCCGCAAAGGCGCGGGCCGAACTGGCAATCATGGCGGCGGCGCGCGGGCTAGCGCCTGTTTCAAACAGGGGATTGTCCCGTGTCCCGCGGACCAAATCGACGACATAATGCGTGACTTCATCATTTAAATGAATGCCGGATATGGCATCTCGGGCTTTCTTGAGAGCCGCCTTTGTCATCACAGTTTTTAACCCCAGGTCTGACATGGACGGAGTCCCGCTCCGTTGTCCATGTTGTTCGACAATCCGAATTTCTTCATCTCGGTTGGGATAAGACAAGATATGTTTGAATAAAAACCGGTCCAGCTGTGCTTCGGGAAGGGGGTAGGTGCCTTGTTGTTCAATCGGATTTTGCGTGGCGACCACCATGAAATTATCCCCTAGCGGGAAACGCTTCCCGTCAATCGTGACTTGCCGTTCTTGCATAGCTTCTAAGAGGGCAGATTGTGTCTTGGGCGGCGTTCGGTTGATTTCATCCGCGAGCAGCATGTCACAAAATATGGGACCTTTGACGAGGGTAAATTCATTGGTCTGAAAGGAAAATAAATTCGTCCCTAGCAAGTCACCAGGCAACAGGTCAGGCGTGAATTGGATGCGGCCGAAGTCTAATTTTGTGACATGGGCAAAGACTTGTGCCAAAAACGTCTTGGCCGTTCCAGGCACGCCCTCAAGCAAAATATGTCCGCGCGATAAGAGCGCCGTTAACATCAGGTCCACCGTGTCGGTCTGACCGACTATGACTTTCCCAACCTCAGACCGAATAGAATCCGCGAGGTTTTGAATACTAGCAAGGGCCGTATCATCGGGCCTGATATCTGTTTGATTGGTCATAGGGTGAGGTCCTTCATGAATCTGCTTGGTCCTGCTGGAGGTCAGTTTGTGTCATAGACGTGCGCCATGTTGAAAGGGCGCGGGCATAATGGCTGTAACTCTGGGAGTCTGGAGCGGCTGCGATTGCACTTTTTAAATCCGCAAAAGAGGGCTGAACTTTGAGACGTTTTTCTCGGGCATCTAAAAGCGTGTCGGTATGAGCTGTCGTTCGATCTTTATAGCCGAGTTCTGCCGCGACCTGCCGCCGAATGAGATCGGCATATTCCCCGCCTGTCTTATCTGCGCGGCCTGCAATGTCCATAAATTCGGCAGCCGTTTTCGCGAGACTGACAGGCCCTTGCGCGTAATCGGGTCGCGGGCGGGCGGGGTCACCAAATCTGTTAAAGCCTTGCCAAGCGACCAAGCCGCCAGCTGCGAGCAAGCAGAGACTTGCGGCTAAGAAGGGCGGCGTCACCATGAGTTTTATGAGATTTCTATTTTTCTCAATACCGTGCAAACTCACATCAAAATCTGCCGTCGCCGGAAGCGTAGAGGCGGAAAATATCACTTCATTGAGGATGGCACTGGAGAGCTGGGCTCCGCCCTGCGTTTTAAAGGCCATCGTATTGACGAGGTCAGGTTCAGACAGAACATAAGTTTGGGTATCTTCTAATCTTATCAGGACCGCATGTCCGTCAATTTTCATAATCACTTCATGATCAGGTAAAGGCTCAGGTGCTTTGTCTTCTTTCTCGCTGTCCGCATTGGGCGCTGTCTTTTCCTTCTTTTTATCCTTTTTTTTCCGTTCGTAAGCGTCGCCTCTTGCCTCGGCATCTTTGCGGCGACGGTCTTCAATCTCTTTCAAGCGAAGGGCTTTTAGTTCCTCGCTGTACTCTGCCCATCGGGTAGTTAGATCGAAATATTGCAATTTATTAAAATCAGGTTTGTAGGCCTGTGATAAACCGCGTTGGCGCGGTGAGCTGAAAAAAACTTGGGCATCAGGCGAGGGCGCATCCAGACGTCTTAGAACGGGTAGATCAGTCGGCACAGCTTTATAAAGATTCGCATTTTGTAAACCTGAGCCCCGCTGTTTTCGAGCCCAACCCTTTTGCCCCTCTTCGCCCCGCCGCGGCGTCATTTGTCCGACGGACCATTTGGGTAAGATAATGAGATTTATGGCTTCGCCTTCGGATTTTAATGTGCCGTTTAACCGCCGGGACGGACGTGATGGTGTGTAGATGACGAGACGTTCGCGGCGGTCATAACGAGCGCGTTCTCCGCGTGTTTCACGAATGTCATAGTTTAAATCTTTGAGATAGGTAGAAAAGGCTTGATAGCCGACAGCCGATATGGAGCGTGGCGTGGCTTGTCCGGGCGGTAATTTGCGCAGGTCTTTGGCAAAGCCTCCAAGAACAATCAAAGCTCCAAAGGCAAAGAGCCCAATCAAGAAGAGGCTAATGAGTGTAACCGGTTTGAACAATACATTATTGAGGCCGAGGCGGGTCGATGTCCCGCGCCCTGTTAGGCTCTGTGCCAAAAGGCGTTCTCGCGCTGAACCTTGGGGGTTCATCGTCTCGACCTGCGGCGCGTTTCGGATGGCGTCTGCCCTGTTAATTCAGCATAAGCGGCACGCGCAGTTTCAAATCCGGATTTGTTCACGGCTACACCGCCGAAATGGGCTAACTCGGAAACCCCTGCGATGGTTGAAAAGGCGGTTCGCGCCTCTGCCGTTAAAACCGACAGACTGCCAATTTCTCGAGAGGTAAGGCTTCGGCGAACGATATTTGGACGGTTGCGGTCAATATCTTGAATGGAGCGAAATAACAGTGTGTGAACGGCTTCGCCATAACGGCCTTCCGCCGCCAACTTGTCAACTTCCTCTAAAAGGATTCGGGCTTGAGCTCGGGCAGGTTGGTAAAGCGGAATGTCGGGAGCATCTTCGGTTTTCTTCGGAGCTGCCGCAAAGCGCGTCTCATATATAGCGCGTCCAATCAAATAGAGCGCGCCCAATCCCAGTGCGCCCAGTCCTAGCCAGAACAGCATTTCCAGAAGCGGTGCAATGAAAGAAAATATCCGAGAGAAAAATCGGCCCACAGTTTTTTCAAACGAAGAGGCAGGGCGTCTGGGAATGGGTTCCGCCAGGTCAAATTGATAGGCATCATCCCGTTTGATGGCGCGGTAGGCGCGCTCTATTTTGTCTTGATCTAGAACGAGTTGCGTATCTGCCTCTGCCTCAGCCTGTTCAGCGCCCGTATTGGCTGTTTGTGCATCCGCAACATGGGCCAGTGCAAATAGGCTAAAGAACGCGAGCAGACAGGTGAAAAAACTAGCGCGAAGCATGACGGAATCAGGACCGTCCCGACCTAGATCTGATGCCTATTGCTTGACGGCTACTCGGTCGATCATAGTCCGCAATTTTATCTCTCACGTCGTCAACTTCCCCTTTTAACAGACACCACCTTAACGAGCGAAAAAGACGCGTCAATACCGTCTCTTTAATGCCGCAGGAAATCTATAAATTGTGCTGGCATTAAACCGCGCAAACTATTGCCTAGAAAGATGGCTTCTGCGTTGCGAATATCGGAAAGCGTGAGCACCGCTTCGGAGGCTTGGCCCGTCTGAATTAACGCGTGTCGTAGCACGCCGGGGAGTAGGCCGCAGGACAGCGCAGGTGTAAATAGGCGGTCGTCTTTTTTAATAAAGAGAGATGTGAAAGAACCCTCACAAAGCTCTTGTTTATCATTCAGAAATATCACTTCATCTGATTGCGTCAGCGCCTTTATTCGTGCGCGTTCTCCGTCGTAAAAGTCTCGCGCCGTTGTTTTAAATCGGGTGTCTTGCATCTGCTTGGTTAGGGGATAGCGAGAAAGGGCCAATTTAAGCGGCGTTTCTAACGGTTTGAAATCGGTAACTTGTGCCGCAATTTGTCCGGCCTCTGCCACGATACGGACACGGCGGTTTATACCTCGATGTTTTTTAATTGATGTAAAGACGTCCTGCGAAATCTGCGGTCCAACCATTTTTGCAAAACGGGCTTGGTGCAGGGCTTCACGGGGAATTTCGCCTTCAATATCGAGACGAAAGGTTTCTATGACACCCTCAGGCGGCAGGTTGAATATCTGGGATTTGAGTAAACATTCGCGATATTCATCCGGGCCATCGCTATCGAGAACCACGCCTGAACCGACGTCATATCGTAATTTTCCTGTCTCCATCTGTATAGTGCGAATGGCAACAGAAAAGCTCGCGTCCCCATTGGGCGCGATATAGCCGACGGACCCGCAATAAGTTCCACGCGGCTGCGTTTCTAAGTCTTGGATAATTTCCATAGCGCGAATTTTCGGCGCGCCCGTTACAGAGCCGCAGGGAAATAAGCTTGTCAGTATCTCCTGCCACCCCAAGTCTTTTTTCAAAACCCCCGTCACTTGCGACGTCATTTGGTGTAAGGTGGGATAGGTCTCTAGGGCAAAAAGTTCTGGCACGTCGACGCTGCCCGCTTCGCAGAGACGGGAGAGATCATTTCGCAATAAATCGACTATCATTAAATTTTCGGCGCGGCTCTTTGGCTCGGCCTGCATTTCCGCGAGGAGCCGCGCATCGGCCTCAGGATCTGCCGCCCGTGGCCGTGTTCCTTTCATGGGCCGCATGCGAATATTTTGACCTTTTCGTTCAAAGAAAAGCTCGGGTGAAAAGCTAACACTATCCGCTCCGCCGAGACTGACAATGCCGCCATAGCGTCCCGGTTGCCGGCGCCTAAAGGCGGCGTAAATTTGCTGCGGGCTCGCGGGGCTTTCGGCCTGCATAGGGAAGGTTAAATTGACCTGGTAGCAATCCCCAGATCGGAGGTATTTTTGAATGGTGTCGAACCGCCGCAAATAATCGGCCTCGGACCACTGGGGCGTAAAGGTCAGCTCTGGAACCTCGCGCGTGTATAGCCACTCTGCGGGAGGGTTATCAGACGGCAGGTCAAATACGCCGAGCTGTATCAGGGGGGCGTTAGGCGGCGCGAAGCGTGTTTCGAGCGCATGGCCGAGCTCGTATGATAATTGCCCTGCAAGCCATTTGCCGCTGGCTTGTGCCGCGTCTATTTCCGCAAAAGCACGCGGGAGATCTTCGCGGCTAGATGCCGTGATGATGTGTTCGGGATGACGGAAAAAAAATTGCCGTCCCGTTTCTTGATCGTCCAAGAGGACAAAGCGCATTTAGAACGAAAACCCAGGAATCAGGTCGGCATAATAGCTATTTTTCCCGCGCAGCACCTCCTCCGCTTCGGCGGCTATACTCCGTCGGAAACTCACAGCCGCGCCAGGGGCAACTTGACCCAAAAGCCAGAGGTCCGCTTGGATGACTTGCAGCGCGCGCGGGTATCCGCCTGTGCAATGCCCGTCCACCAACGCCAGAATAGGCTGACCATCTGGCGGCACTTGCAGGCTGCCAGGAAGTAAGGGGCTGCTCGTCATTTTTAACGGCTTTCCGAGGGTGAGGTTATCGCCTTTAAGGCGGGATCCCATCCTATCCGTCGCGGACGTGGCATAAAAGGGCGTCGTGAAAAGATAGCGTTTTGATGCGTCAGACAAATAGTCCCACTCGGGGCCTTTTTCCGCGCGTAAAACGATGTGATTGGAAAGTTGCGGAATATGCGAAGCCGGCAATGCGCGCACCGAATTTTGCGGCGGTACAATCTCTAGTATATCTCCCGTTTTCAGCGGTCCGCCGTCCAGCCCGCCAAGTTTGGCTGGCATGTATGTTGATACTGATCCCAGAAAGGGGTTAGCTTGAATGCCGCCCGCAATCGCGAGATAGGCACGGCATCCCGCGCGGGTGAAACTCATGGTCAAAATATCGCCTGCCTCAACGGGTACGGCCTTATGCAGCGGAAGGTTTAACCCTTGATTTTGCGACCACATTTGTGCGCCAGAAATCGCAATAACATAGTCTTTGTCAAACCGTATGTGTAACCCGCCAAGTGCGCATTCTAAGGCGGGCGCGTCCCAGCTATTTCCGACCAAGTGATTGGCAATGGCAAAAGATAATTTATCGGCCGCCCCGCCGCCGGGAATGCCTTGATGCCTATGACCGGGACGGCCCGCATCCATGATAAGCGTTTGGGTGCCTGATTGCAGAACGGTGAGTGTCATTGCGGAATAAACCTTACGCGGTCGCCAGCTTCCAGTAAAAATAGGGGGGCGCGATTTGCGTCGAATATCGAAAGCGGGCTGCGGCCAATAATTTGCCACCCGCCCGGGCTTTCGAGACCGTAAATCCCCGTCTGCCAATTGGCTATGCCAATACTGCCAGCTTGAACTTTTGCGCGGGGCGTCGCCAGGCGCGGATGATGAAGCTTCTCAGGGGCAGGTGAGAGAAATGTAAACCCCGGAATAAAGCCCATCATACAGACGCGGTAGTCTTGGCCGCTGTGCAGCGCGATGACCTCGTCTTTTGTGAGATTGGCGGCCTCACAAATTGTCTCCATGTCGGGACCGCTTTCGCCGCCATAGTTAACGGGAATTTCGACCATTTGGCCCGCTGCCACCTCTTGAGTGGATTGACCGCGGATCAGGCAATCCTCGATATGGCGCTTTGCCTCCGCGGGCGAACGTTTGGCTAAATCAAAGACACAGACCAAACTATCATAGCCCGGAATAACCTCGATATAATGCGCGCTGTTTCGCAAGTGCGCCGCCAGCCTATGAACGGCGTCATTGACTGTTTCAGAGAATCCGTCTGTGTCCCATGCGGCTAAGATTGCGCGGTCACCATAGAGCGAAAGTTTGGGTGCGGGGAGTGTCATTTAAGCAAAGGCCTTAATGGCAATCCCCTCGGCCTCAATGACCGCGCGGGCTTGCCGAGCGGTTTCCACCGCGCCTGCACTATCTCCGTGAACGCAGAGCGAGCCGGCTTTCAGCACTAATGAACCGCCTGAGTGGGTTTGAACTTTGCCCGTTATTGCGAGTGAGCGCGCCTGATTGAGGCGCGCCTCTTGGTCTTTGATAACGGCCCCGTCGATTGTGCGAGAGAGCAAATGTCCATCATCCGTATAGCGGCGGTCGATGAACCCTTCCGCGACGAATTGTAAATTATGTTGCGCGGCCGCTTTTTCCATTTCAGAATTTGGACCCCCAAGTAACATGAGTCCCGCATCAATATCTGCGATGACAGCGCAAATAAGGTCAGCTTTCACGCGGTCAAACACTGCGTCATTATAGAGCGCGCCATGCGGTTTGACATAGGCGAGGTTGACCGCTTCTTCGGCGCAAATCTCAGCAAGGTCTAAAATTTGGCCGCGAAGCACTGCCGATAAATCTTTGGCGGTAATATCCTCGCCGAGTGTCAGGCTTGTCCGCCCAAAATTTTCACGATCTGGGTAAGCGGGATGCGCCCCAATCGTCACGCCAGCGGCTTTGGCCGTCTGTACCGTCAGGCGCATGGAGCCTTGATCACCAGCATGCCCCCCGCAGGCAATATTTGCGCTGGAAATAGCGGAAATAATCGCCGCTTCAGCCGCCGCCCATTCTGGCGTATCGGCTTCGCCAATATCAGCATTTAGGTCTATCGATTTCATGGAGCTCTTCTAACAGTAATTTTTCATTTTCCTATAGGGTTTCAACGCCGCGCCCCCGAAATAGGTTGCGCGGCTAGGGCGTCTCCGCAAGCCGCGCCGCTGGCCCAGGCCCATTGGAAATTATGTCCGCCCAGATGCCCTGTGACATCGACAACTTCGCCGATGAAATAGAGACCCGCCACCTTGCGCGATTCCATTGTCTTTGAAGAAAGCTCATCCGTGTCCACACCGCCGCGGGTCACTTCGGCTTTGCGGTAGCCTTCAGTGCCTGCGGGCCGAATATGCCAGGCGCTTATTTGCAGTGCGAGATTGATAAGCTCGCGGTCGGGCATATCGGCCAGACGCTGAAAGGGAAATTGCGCCGCCAGATGCGCCGCCAGCCGCGCGGGTAAATGCGACATGAGCCATTTCTCTGGTGAGAGTTTCGGCGTTTGCAGTTTTGCGGTTTTTAACTCGGCCAAAGCATCACGACCCGGTGCCATATTGACCGTGATGGCTTCGCCAGAATGCCAATAGGAACTTATCTGTAAAATTGCAGGACCTGACAGGCCGCGATGGGTGAATAAAAGCGCCTCGTCAAAACTCGCGCGCTCATTACTGACCACCGTATCGACGCTCATGCCCGACAGGGCCGCAATTGGCTCTTTTAATTGATCCGTAAAGGTGAGGGGGACAAGGGCGGGTTCTGGTGTGATAACATTTAGGCCAAATTGCTCGGCCACCTTATAGCCATATCCCGTAGCGCCCATTTTTGGAATGGAGGGTCCGCCGCACGCGATAACAAGCGCGCGGGTCGCAAGGGTCTGTGTGGGCGTTGTAACGACAAACCCGTCCCCGATTTTTTCCACGCCTAAGACCTGCGTGCCAAGGCGGATTTCATTTCCGGCCGTGCTGCATTCTGCAAGTAACATATCGATTATCTCTTGCGAGCGCCCGTCACAAAATAATTGCCCTTTTGTCTTTTCGTGCCATTTAATGCCGTAACGCTCGACGAGCTCAAGAAAATCATATTGCGTGTAGCGGCTCAGGGCGGATTTTGCGAAATGCGGATTTTGCGAAATGAAATTATCTGGCCCGCAATAGAGATTGGTGAAATTACATCGCCCGCCGCCGCTTATACGGATCTTCTCGCCCGCGCGCTCCGCATGGTCCAATAGGATAACCGACGCACCGTTCTGCCCCGCCACCGCGCCGCACATTAACCCCGCGGCACCCGCGCCAATGATGATGACATCAGAGTCCATCAAGACGTCCTGCCGCGCGCATACGGTCTAATTGTAAAAGGGCCGCGACACTGAGCGATTGGCGTATTTCTCCAGCTTCTACGGCCTCTAATGCCGCGTCGAGGGAGAGTTTCATGAGAGAGATATCTTCGCTACTTTCCGGCTCGCTTTTGCCAGCGGTCAGGCCGGTGGCGAGGAAGACATGACAGCGCTCATCGGTGATAGAGTTAGACAACTCCATCGTCAGGATTTGCTCCATGTGCTGTGCGGAAAACCCCGTTTCTTCACGGAGTTCACGATGCGCTGTCGCCAGCGGATCGCGTCCCCCCGGATCGCCGCCAGCTGGGATTTCCCAGCTGTAACTCTGAAATGTTACCCGGCTTTGCCCGACAAGCCAGATATGGCCATTCTCGAAAGGGAGGATGCCGACCGCCAAATTTTTGAAATGCACGACGCCATAAGCGGTGTCTCTTCCGTTTGGGTCAACGGCCGGAAATTCGTCCACCCGTATCCACGGCGTATCATATTTCTTTACAGGCTCGCCAAGACGCCAAGAGAAGTCGGGGCGAGGAAGTGTTGGACGCTTTTTCATAAAGGGCGGTTAGCAGGGCTGGGGAGACTAGGGAACTGATTTGGTAAGGCTTGCGCAATTATCTGCGGCGGCCATTTCCCATTCCTTTTCTTGAAGAGGCTTGCATTATATCTGATTCTAAGGTCTAAACGCTCCATCAGAAGTAATGGGGCGCAACCCTTACTGACATTGAAAACAATGAAATGAGGGTATCATGGTATATAAATCATCCATCTCTAAACACAGCGAAGCGGAAGCTTTTGACTTTGAAGTCATATCTGAAAATGCGTCAGGCATTTCTTGTGATGCAGGTATTGTGACGATTCCAAAGTCAAATTTTGGGCATCTCGCCGTCGATGAGTCAGAGTATATTTTGATGAAATATCTCAAAATCGAAAGCAATAAGGCGGAGGTGCCGCAAACGGTTTTACTCAAAGCCAGACGCGTGGCCAATGATGTGCGGATTTCATGCCAATTCGAAAATTACATTTTTGATGATGAGAACGCGGCCTATCTAGACCTATTGCAAAGACCCAATCCTGTCTCTTGAGGGGCGATATTGGGGAGAGCCTCTCTGGAGGTGAGGATGTCTGCCAGTTTTAAGTTTAAGTTAGTTCAACTGAATTCAACTTTTTCATATTTTTCAGTATGTTAATGTAGCCAGGAGTTTAAACGTGTTTAACTGCCGCTAGTCAAATCCAGTTTGGAATGTGGTATATAATGTGGTATAAAGTGCTGATATGCCTAAATCAGCAGGAAAACACAAATACAATCGTCTAACAGACCTGAAGGTCCGACGGTTATCAGACAAAGGCCGCTATGGCGATGGTGGGGGTTTATATCTCGTTGTAACAGCCTCAGGGTCAAAGCAGTGGGTTCTGCGGACTATGGTGAATGGTCGTCGCAAAGATATTGGTTTAGGCGGCTATCCGACTGTTTCACTAGCTCATGCACGTAATGATGCAGCGGATATGCGGCTGAAAGCCAAGCAAGGTATAGACCCAGTTGCGGCACGGAGAGAAGCGAAGAAGACTATTCCAACGTTTGAGGAAGCGGCAAGACAAGTTCATGCGGAAAATATTCCAACATGGAAAGCGACCAAAGCTGTGGATCAATGGATCAATTCACTGGAAAACTACGCATTCCCAAAAATTGGAAAAATGACGCTCAATGATATTAGGCCTTCTGACATAATATCCGTACTTTCGCCGATATGGGTAGAGAAGCATTCAACGGCCAATCGAGTTAGGCAACGTATGTCGAGGGTATTTGATTGGGCTAAAACTCAAGAATTCATAACTCATGCTAACCCTGTCGCTGGGATAAAACAGGGGCTGCCCAAGGCAACGGCGCGGGTGAAGCATTTTGCGGCAATGCCTTATGACGAAGTTTCAGCTTTTCTTTCGCATCTTCATAAAAGCACTCAATCTGACAACGTTAAGCTCGGCCTAGAGTTTCTTATTTTGACGGCTTGTCGAAGTGGTGAGCTAAGATATGCCAAATGGGAAGAAGTCGATTTTGAGGGCCACAGGTGGATTGTTCCCGCCGAACGTATGAAGGCAGGCAAAGAGCACGTGGTCCCTCTTACAGAGCGTTCTATGGCTATATTACAGCGAGCTAGTGAGCTGAGTGGGGGAGGTAGTGCTTACCTGTTCCCAAGTTCTCAAAACTGGAATAAAACTATGTGCGATGCCACGTTAACAAAAGCCCTTAAAAAGGGGTTAGGTTATCCTTTCACAGTACACGGTTTTAGGTCAAGTTTCAGGGATTGGGCCTCCGAAACTACCAGCTATCCAAATGATGTTGTTGAAATGGCGTTGGCGCATACAAACCCTAATAAGACTGAGGCGGCTTACAAGCGCGGAGATTTGTTTGAGAAACGGAAGGCGTTGATGGATGAATGGGGAGCCTATTGCAGCGCTTAACTTAATTGATGCCGAACCTTTAAGGATATTTTCGAAATCGCCCTAAGTTACTGATATTAAACAAAAACGCAAAGTGTTGCGCGATTTTTTTCTTTCCTGTATTTTAGAGAGTGGGAAGTTTCCCGAATTTTAATAATAAAGGAAAGGATTAAATGGTTCCAAAAATACAGGAAAAAAATACGAAACTGGTTCGGATAGGGAGCATAGTCGGGGAGAACGGAGTGCTGCCTATTTCTCGGTCAACTTGGTTGAATGGTGTAAGGAGTGGGGTGTATCCTCAATCAATAAAACTAGGGCCCAATATAACAGCTTGGCGCTGGTCGGATATTGAAGACCTAATTGAAAACGGCATTTCAGATGGAGGGTCTCCATCATGAATTTCTTAGAGCATATCGAAAAACTTCGAGCGGATATTCGAGAGAATGACGAATTCTTTGATGAGGTAACTCATTGCTTGTTGGGAAATTTGTATCAACAGTGCAGAGGACTGGACTACCAAGAAGTCTATAGTCTTTTGACTAACGAATACAATCTAATAAGAGGAAAGACATTTCCCACTCCCCATTGGCGCGACTATGGCGATTTTATTGGAAATGAGTTCCAGGCCCACATGGCCGAGAGAGACGCCTATCAAGAACTTATCGCTAAACAAGATATTCTCAAAAGCCTCATTGATTGGCTGGATCGCAATCCAGAGGAGGCTTAGATGGCGAGTTATAACAAAACTGGGCGCTCTAGGGCGACACGCCATATTCGGATAGACTATTGGATGCTTAGAACCGAAGCTTGGCGTTCATTAAAGCCATCGGAAATTGCTTTATTCCTTATTTTGCTTGAACGCTATAATGGCGGGAATAATGGTACTATTGGGCTTTCCATTCGAGATGCGTCTAGGTTGGCGCATGTGTCTCAAAATACCGCCTCAAAAGCTCTAAATTCGCTCATAGAGAAGGGTTTTGTAAAACGTAGGTATCGCGGGTCATTTTCTCAGAAAGTGCACAGAGCGAGCGAATATGAGCTTACGCATGTGGGGTACGGTAAAAGTTTGCCGACAAAAGACTTTGCCTCTTGGAAAATTCAAAACACGGTCTCAACTCAGGTGCGTCCTAGGCTCAATTTAGGTGCGATGAGTAATGACGGTGTAATGTAACGGGCTTTTCGCATCTGATTGAATGCCGTGATGATACCCTTTTGGATTGTAACGGCCTCAATCTATTGTGCACATCTAATAGCCATATAGGTGTAGTATGCGGTGGTTTGCATTGGAGCAATAGAACACGGTTCAAGCAAGGTGTCATTTGAAAAAGGTTTGTGTGAATAAGGTCGGCTCTAAAATGCTAGAGGCATATCATCATTCGGCAAGCGATAGTCTATTTTGAGATTTCGACTCGACCCCGCTGGGGACCTAATTTAGTGAAATTGGTAACAAACGTTTCCGTGTTTTTGGCTTCCAAAATTAAAAATCTGACCCAAGCTGGCCTAGTCTTAATTGTACTTGAAAAATCTCCGAAATAACTTTCCATTTTTTGTCCTGGCTTTCTTAATTCCGAAAGCTTTGGAGAATGCTAATTCTTACCTGTAAAATCGGTTCTACTTTGCTTGTAACTCAGACTGAGCCATCGACGATACTATTCCCTTAGTTGGAGTGTATAAGTTGAGTTAAATTGGTCAGTACATGTGAACTTTTTAGCCTGAATGGGGGAGCAATTGTCGAAGACTCGCCGAAATCGAATTCCGTCGCTGCGTTCCGAAACAAACATAACATCTTCGCTGAACAATCTAGGTGCGTCTTTTCCAAAATTTCTGCGATTAAGTTCTTTTCTCGTTTCTCTATTCTTGATGTTTTTTTTCTTATATTCTTCCGAATATGAGAACTTGATTTCTTCCAACATTGCGATGGAGTCGTCTCTCTTTTTACACCTATATGTTAACAACTGCATCCCATTATAGGTTTTGCCCAAAGTATATTTTGCAACACCTAATTCTGATGAGCAATCTCTGTAAGGTGGAAGCGCTGCTATTCTTTCGTTCTCTTTTTTTTGTATAGCGAATACTCGTTCTTCCCACTCCTTATTGCCTGCCATCAATTGTTGTGAAGCTATACGTTTTGCTGAAGACGAAGTTTCGCAACTATGTAGGTTTGCTCTTTCTGCCCAAATTGCGTTCAATTTTTGTACTTTTTTTGATTTGCTCTTGAACTCATTAGTGAGTTGAAGCCCAGAAGAAACATAGGAGCAGGCATATTTTTCAACAGAGCTGGCGTCTGAAAGTGATTCATAAAGTTTGTCAGCGCCTTTATGAGAGTTCAAGGCTTGCTGAACCTCAGACGAGTTGTTCTGACAGCTTGCGGTTAATAGAGGGAAACCCACCGAGGATAATATCGTTAAGGTCTTTAAGAATTTTCTTTGGCTCATCCGTATGCCTCCTTAAAACGCATCGGAGATAATAGTGATATCTATATCAACAATTCAAGAGGCCGAAAATTTCGTAATTCAGTGCCATAGTTTATATTAGGTTCATCTACCCACCTATTATTTCAGCCTAAGCTTGATTGATGACTAGGTTAAATTGTGGTATAAAATGTGGAATATTGATTTCTTGATTAGATATTTTGTATATTTATCAGTTGGTTATATGAAACCTCTGGAGGTGAGGATGGGATTCGAACCCACGTTAGGCTACAAACCTAAACACGCTTTCCAAGCGTGCGCCTTAAACCACTCGGCCACCTCACCTTAGAGGCATTGACCTCGGCCACCTCTTCTTTGAGGCCACGAGGGGTTTGAGATAAGCAAAGGCTTATCCGACAAGGACCGCGATATAGCGCACGGAGCGGTCTGTGCAAGGGCTTTTGACCGCCTTTTGCATTTCTGGGGCAATCCTGCGGTAGGCGGAAAACCCTCGTTTATTTTGTTATTGCCTGAGATAAGTTCCACACTTTCCCATATACTCTGTTATCACGCCTCATATGTCAGAGCCTTTCCACATCATTCCCGCTACCTCGAAGGCCCCGCTCTTTCTCTTCGGCGATCATGCGTCGAAGCATATTCCCGCGCGCTATGATAATTTGGGCCTATCTGGCGATGACCTGACGCGGCATATTGCGTGGGATATTGGTTCAGAGACGGTTTTGCGGGCTATCTGCGCGCGCTTTGGCTGCGGCGGGATTGTGGCAGGGTTTTCGCGTTTGTTAATTGACCCGAACCGCTCGAATCGTATGGAGAGCCTTATCCCTGATAGCTCTGATGGGACGTCTATTCCGGGTAATCAAAATCTTGACGCCGCCGCGCGGGCGGAGCGTATCGAGACGCTATATACGCCCTACCACACCGCGCTCTCTCAGCAGCTCAATCAGCAGGCTTCGCCGCTCGTGGTTTCGGTCCACTCCTTCACGCCTAAACCAAATTTAGGTGAGGCGCGTTCGCTAGATATTGGCTTGCTCGTCAAACATGATGAGGGCACGGCGCAAGATTTCAAAGATGCGCTTTATCGCCTCGCGCCGAAATTATCCGTTGGTATCAATGAACCCTATTCCGCCTATGACTTGAACCATACAGTGGATTTTCACATTGCGCCGCGCGCTTTGCCGCACCTTGCAATTGAAATCCGTCAAGACCACATCAATCATGACGAAGGCGTCACCCGCTATGCGAAGCTCATCGGGGATGCGTTGAAACAGCTTATGGAGTCATAAATGAGCCGGATGGATTTAAGCCTATGTGAGAGCCGCGACCATTATGTGAGCGGAACGCCCATGTTTGCAGATATTCCCGAGGGGTTTGAGCAAATTCAATTAGGCCTCGGCTGTTTCTGGGGTGCGGAACGGATTTTCTGGAAGCTGGACGGTGTGCATGTCACGAGCGTCGGCTATTCGGGCGGTCATACGCCCAAGCCAGATTACAGGCTCGTGTGCACAGGTAAGACAGGCCACGCCGAAATGTGCCATATCGTCTTTGACCCGTCCGTCATTAGTTTCGATGAAATCTTGAAAGTCTTTTTCGAACATCACGATCCCACACAAGGGGACCGCCAGGGTAATGATGTCGGGCCGCAATATCGCTCGGCTATTTATACCTACACGGAGGCCCAAACGCAGCAGTCCAAAGCCGCGATAAAACGCTATGCTGAGGCCTACGGCCGCCCCATCACAACGGAGCTACGCAGCGTGCCAAAGGTCTATCATGCGGCGGAAGATTATCATCAGCAATATTTAGCGAAGAACCCGCAAGGCTATTGTATGCATGGCCCGACAGGTATTTTCTGCGCGTTGCCCGAACCTACAAAATCAACCGCCTAGCCAAGCCAGCTATGACTCCGCTTGCGT
>CALLBD010000096.1 GCA_938001915.1 uncultured Caulobacterales bacterium
GGCACCCATTTGGCGGGCTTCCGCGGGGCGCTCACGCGGACAATTAATACTTACGCTCAAGGCATGGCGAAAAAAAATGACAAGGTGAAACTCTCCGGCGATGACGCGCGCGAAGGTTTGACCTGTGTATTATCCGTCAAAGTCCCTGATCCGAAATTCTCCTCTCAAACCAAAGATAAGCTGGTCTCCTCCGAGGTGCGGCCTGTTGTCGAATCCGCCATGAACGAAGCGCTCGGGGAATGGTTCGAAGAACATCCCGCCGAAGCCAAGATGATTGTCCAGAAAATCGCCGAAGCCGCCGCCGCCCGCGAAGCTGCGCGCAAGGCCCGCGATTTGACGCGAAAGAAAAGCTCGCTTGATGTGGCATCCCTACCCGGGAAGCTCGCGGATTGCCAAGAGCGCGATCCCGCGCTCTCAGAGATTTTCATCGTGGAGGGGGATTCTGCGGGAGGTTCTGCTAAACAGGCGCGCGATCGTCACAATCAGGCTATTCTGCCGCTGAAGGGGAAAATCCTCAATGTCGAGCGTGCGCGGTTTGATCGTATGCTCTCTAGCCAAGAAATTGGCACGCTGATTACGGCGCTGGGGACGGGGATTGGCCGTGAAGATTTCAACGCCGACAAGGCGCGCTACCATAAGATTGTTATAATGACCGACGCCGATGTTGACGGCGCGCATATTCGGACATTGCTGCTCACATTCTTCTATCGCCAAATGCCAGAGCTGATTGAGCGCGGCTATCTCTATATTGCGCAGCCGCCGCTCTATAAGGTCGAGCGCGGAAAGAACACGCAATATATTAAAGACCAAGCCGAGCTGGATGAGTATTTGATTGACGCGGGCTCGCGCGAAGCCTCTCTGACACTGGATGATGGCTCTGTGATTGCGGGCGAAGATTTGAAACGCGTGGCGCGCGAAGCGCTGACCGTGCAGCAAATCCTCAACCGTATGAAACACCGCGCCCCAGATAGCGCGATTGCGCAAGTCGCAATCTCTGGCATTTTGGATGTCGAAGAGCATCCTGATTTAATCGCCAGCGCCACCGCGCGTTTGGACCTGATTGCCGATGAAGGCGAAGACGGCTGGAGCGGCCGCTATGATGATGACGGCGCACTTGTCTTTGAACGCGACGTGCGCGGCGTGATGGACCGTATTATTATGCGCCCGAGTTTCCGCGACAGCTCGGACGCGCGCCGCTTGCAAAAACTCGCGCCGTCTTTGGGCGAGACCTATGCCGGCACAGCGAGTTTCCGCCGCGGTGATAATGATGCAATTGACGTGTCGGGGCCTGCGCAGTTGCTCGATGTCGTTTTTGAAGGCGGACGTAAGGGTTTCAAAATTCAGCGCTATAAGGGATTGGGCGAGATGAACCCCGACCAGCTTTGGGAAACCACGCTGGACTCAAACGCGCGCTCGCTCTTGCAGGTTAAGGTCGAAGCGGCTGATGTAACGGATGACCTCTTCACGAAGCTCATGGGGGATGTGGTCGAACCACGCCGCGAATTCATCATCAATAATGCCCTAGATGCAGAGGTCGATAGTTAGGCTTTTTGCTATGCTAAGGATGTCAGTTTAAACCTGAAGTATTCTGTAACACATTGGGAAAGGGCGTGAATTGCTTTACGCTCCATATTCTGAATAGGGTGTAGGCATGCAAAATATATATGTTTACGGAGTCATGCTCCTTTCATCGACAGCTTTAATTTCAGCCTGTAGTGGCGGCGGTGGAAGTACGGCGTCATCGCCTCCGCCCATAACCGTTACGCCGCCTCCGCCGCCCGCTCCAGTCGTCTTAAACCGCTCCGCCGATTTGCCTGTTGGCGATGAAAATTGTTTTCAAGGTGGCACCCGCACGGATACAGGTAGCGACACAAATGGAGACGGGACGCTGAATGATGCCGAAGTTGAAAGCTCGGAATTTGATTGCGTCACGACCCAAGCCAATGACTCGCTGAATTTTACGCGTATATCGACCTTCCCGGTTTGCCTGCAACAAGATGCGAGCTGCGATACAAATATACAACGCCGCGCAGAAATTTTGGATGTGTCTACGGATGGAAACCTAATCATATATACTGACCCGCCGCGCTCGACGGTTGGTTTTGTCGACATCTCCAATGCCCGCGCGCCGCAAGCTGCTGGAACGCGGGACTTGCCGGGCGTGCCAACGTCTCTGGCTATAAAAGACACCTTTGCACTCGTTAGTGTCGACCGTCCTGAAACCTCAGGAGACTCCAATGGGTCATTGGAGATTATAGACACAAACTCGCGGGTCGTTTTAAGGTCCATCAACGTGGCAGGCGTCCCCGAGTCTGTTGCGGTCAGTCCAGACGGAACGCGGGCTTTAGTCGCGGTTGAAAACCCTAACACTCATGGCAGTGACCAACCGCCTATACCCGGGTTCTTGCTCTCTCTGGATATTTCAGATGCAGACCCCGCGAATTGGCCCGTGACAACACTCGGATTGACGGGTTTGGCGAGCGTGGCACCTGATGATCCTGAGCCTGAATTTGTCGATATAAATTCCGATAATGTAGCTGTCGTAAGCTTGCAGACTAATAACCATTTAGTTTTAGTTGATCTCATGACGAATAGCGTCACGGCTGATTTCTCTGCTGGCCTAGTCAATGTCGACCAAATTGACGCGACACAAGGTGAGATCGACCGCATTGAACAAACTGAGCGCCTAGTCGGCGTGGTCCGTGAACCTGATGGGGTGGCGTGGATAAATTCGACCCATTTCGCCACCGCCAATGAAGGCGACGAAAATGCCGCGAGCCGTGGCTTTACTGTGTTCAACACGTCTGGTGAGGTTGTCTTTGATGTTGGCAATTCACTGGAGCATGAAGCGGCCCGTCTTGGTCATTATCCTGAAATTCGCTCTGATGAACAAGGCAATGAGCCCGAAGGTGCCGAGACAGGAGTTTTTGGCGATGATCGTTTTTTATTTATTGCCTCTGAACGCGGTGATCTAGTCTTTGTCTATGATGTCGCGGATCCCAGCGCGCCGCTGGCCATCCAGAGCCTGCCTACCCCGGCAAGTCCAGAAGGGCTCAAAGCTATTCCGTCTCGCAATCTCTTGGCTGTGGCGGGTGAGGAAGATGATCGCCAAGAGGGTGTCCGCTCGGCTATCTCACTTTACGAATATGACTTCACCGTGCAGAGCTACCCAAGCTTACGGGCCGAGGACCGCGCGGACGGAACGCCTATTCCGTGGGGGGCGTTATCCGGCCTGGCGGTTGATGCCAGTAATGACTCGATTTTATATTCCGTCGAAGATAGCGTATTTGATTCAAACCGTATTTTCAGAATCGATATTTCCTCGCAGCCAGCCCGTCTCACAGATGAAATTCGCCTGGTGGATGAGAATAATGTTCTCGGCGGTTTAACTATTTCGGGCGAAACGCGTGACCGCGATAGTTTCGATGGGCGGGACCGGGCCAACCTTCTCAATGCCGACGGAACAGTCGATCTCGATCTTGAAGGTATTTCCACTGCATCTTCTGGCGGATTTTGGGTGGTGGCTGAAGGGCGCGGCGACGTTGAATCAACGCTTTTTGATCCCATTGATGCCGTTAATCTCGTTGTAAAAGTGAATGACACAGGCGCTATCGAAGAGGCTATCCGCTTGCCTGCCAATGTTGACGCGCTACAGATTGACCAGGGTTTCTCTGGAATTGTGGAGCATGACAATACGCTTTATGTGACATTCCAGCGTCCTTGGGTGAATGAAACCCGTCATCGTATTGGTCGATATGATTTAAATTCGGAACTTTGGGATTTCATATTTTACGATTCAGATGCTCCGGAGTCGCAAAATGCAGGTACCGTAAATCTTGCGGCTATTTCAGTAACGCCTGAGGGCGATTTCCGCCTGCTAGAAAGCGATAGCGAGGCGGGGTTTGATGCGGCGGTGAAGCGTATTTATAGCGCTGATTTGTCTGGCGCGGCAGCAAATGCGGTGGTGTCTAAATCCCTTGTGCGCGACCTTCTTGTGGAAGGTGATATTCCCGTCGAGGGCGGGGTCGTTTTCGACAATATGCAAGCCATGACGGTCTTATCTGATGGGCGGATTTATCTTGTCAATGACAATGATAATCTTCGCGGGAATACTGGCGAAACCCGTTTGATCGAAATCGAGTAGGGGCCTAAGCGAAGAGCTGTCTACCCGTCAAAAATTGCAATAGACTGCATGCCTTCGACAACTAATTCGCCTTTCGTATTCCAAACCCGCATGAGCTGACTGGAATATCCTCCGCTTGCAGCGGTAAGGCGGGACTCCACTTGCCACCACCCGTCTTCAGTTTCTGGTGTGTCGGTGAGGAGATTGAAAATCCAACTCATGGAACTGACGGGCGCCATCTGCCGCAATAGCGGCATTGCGGCGGGCGGTAGAACATCACCGATACAAAGAAGGGACTCAATGCCCGCCCGCGACGCTGGATCTTTATGCCGCGACCAGGTCCGCATATAGCCCTCATCCCCCATCAACGGGCGCGCACCTGCGATTAACCGCGTGTCAAAATTATGGAAAAATTGCGGGACGAGCGAGGCCGCCGCAGGCGGGGTGAGGGGCTCTGCCTCTTGCGGGGGCATCGCAGGGGGTGCGGTAAAATTAATATTTATTTTGGAGGACCGCGCCGTGCCAAATAGAAAATCTGCCCGTCCAACGACTGCGTCGCCGATATGGGCTGCGGCGCTGATGCTGGTGACATTGCGGCCGCGCCGTTCCAGATTGGCCGTCAGACTAGGGTCTTCGGTCACGGGGCCGACGAAATTTATCATGGCTGACCGCAATGGCGGCAGCGCCTCGAAAGTCTCATGGGTTGCCGCTAACATAAGGGCTGCCGTCAGCCCGCCATATGCGGTGCGACCTTGCCGCCAATTTGCGGGGATAGGCGCGCGAAACCCTGCGCCGTGGCTTTGCATGGCCGATCTGATATCGGCCCATCCCATTACTTTATCGGCCACAAATATACCTCGCCTTTTTCTTCACGCTCATATGTGGTGAACACCGACCCCCTAAACAAGCTTCACGCTTCGGTATAGGCCTATGCAGAAATGGCGAGGCTCCGAAACGTAGTCTTGACATAGACCGCGCAGACATGACTGTAACGTCATGGTAAAAATAGTGATTTTAGGTGCGGGCTCTATTGGCTGTTGGGTTGGCGGGCATTTAATCGCGGGCGGCGGGCAGGTCACTCTTATCGGGCGCGCGCGATATGCCGCGCAAATCGCGGAGCAGGGATTAACGCTCACCCATTTTGAACGCCCCCCTGTTGCCTGTCAGGCTGTGGACTTTCAGGAATCGGCGCAGGCCTTGGTAGGCGCCGATATTATCGGGCTTTGCGTGAAAAGTCAGGACACAGACCTCGCCGCGCAGCAGATAAAAACCTACGCCCCACAGGCTCGCGTCATAAGTTTCCAAAATGGTATTCGCAATTCCGAAACCTTGCGGGCTGTGCTGCCCGAAAATAATATCATACCGGCCATTGTTCCCTTCAATGTGACGCCCACGCAGCCAGGCCGGTTTCATTGCGGGACGGCGGGCGAGCTCGTGATTGAGGCTCATCCCGATATAGCGCCGTTAATATCAGCATTGGAAAAATCTGGGCAAGGCGTGCGCCAATCAAAAAATATCTTAGGGGACCAATGGGCCAAGATGATTGTCAATTTGAACAATGGACTAAATACGCTGACGGGGCGCCCTTTACGTGCAGGCCTTGTGCAACGCGACTATCGCCGCGCTTTGGCGCTCTGTGTTGAAGAAGCCCTTCATGTCGCTAAGGCCAATGGGGTTGAGGTTGGGCAATTTAATGGCCGGCCGCCTACGGCTCTGATGAAAATTTTACGTCTGCCAGATTTTGCCTATCGCATCGTCATGCAGCTTATTGTGAAAATTGATGCCAAGGCCCGCTCATCTATGCTGGATGACCTAGAGGCGGGGCGGGAGTCAGAAATCGCCTATCTTCAGGGAGAAATTGTAGACAGGGCCGCTAAGGCAGGTCTCTCAGCGCCCCATAATGCCGCCATTCTCTCGGCGGTGATGGACACTTTTGAAGCGAAACATAGCCCGCAACTTAGCGGCACAGAGATTTTGTCGCTGTTGAAAAATTGACGCGCCGCCCAGCCCTGGGAGGGGGAGGAGAGAGGCTGGGCGACGCGGCGCTATGAGGCTCGGAGCGTTACAGGGATACAAAGGGAGAGCATCTGTCTGTAACTGAGCATCATACTCTAGAGTTAGGCAGCCTTTTTGGATTTTCTAGGCTTGCCTGCAATTAACTTTCCGTCAGATTTCTGCGAAGCGCCATTAATCGCGATTTTCTGCGGGCGCAAAGCTTCGGGAACTTCTCTGACGAGATGTAGGACCAGTAGGCCATTGGAGAGGTCTGCGGAGGCTACGCGGACATGATCAGCCAATTGGAAACGGCGTTCAAAGCCGCGCTCGGCTATCCCGCGGTGCAGATATTCCGCCTCATCATTTTCGGCCTTCGGCGTTTGATGACCTGTGATATTGAGCACGCCTTCATGCGTTTCAATCTCGATCTCCTCGGCTGTGAATCCCGCCACGGCGAGTTCAATGCGGTAGCTATCTTCGGACAGCTGCGCGACATTATAGGGCGGGTAGGTCGAGCCTGATTTCGCCGCATGGGAGGCCGCATTATCAATCATGTTTGCCATGCGGTCAAAACCGACGAAACTGCGGTACAGGGGGGAAAAGTCATAGGTTCTCATAATATCATCCTTTGTTAAGCGATGTGTATTTCAGGCCCCCAACCGGGCGGCCCAAACTCATACAGCCCCACAATTGGCGGCTGCGTCATCAAAGTGGGAAAAGGATTCAGAGCTTCAAGAGGTTGGAGTGACTTTTTTGACAATCATGTCTTGTGACACCCACTATGTTTTCAAAAAATATAGTAAGTTCAGTGGTTTAATAGGGTGGTAGCTTTCGTGCAGAATTTTTCAACATTTTGACAGATCAGATATTGTTTGGTCGCAATGCCAAGGCGTAAATTCGCAGCGGACGGGCGTAAGTGACGATGAAAAGGGTTCTTGGCATCCCCCACGAGAAGTTTACTCGACATTTGCTTTTAACGCCCTATTTCACGCTCAAGACATAACGACATCAAAAATGGGAGACCCTTATGCGCGTTCACACTTCATGGCTGGCTCTTTTGGCCGCCGCTACTCTTACTGCTTGCTCAAGCGGAGAAAGTACCTCTGCACCTGATGCAAAGACTGAAACGCAAGCCGCCGCAACGGTGACTTTGGACGATGTGCTGGCTCATCCCCGCCGCGCCAAAGAGGCCGCACGCGATCAATTTCGCAACCCGAAAGAGACGCTTGAGTTTTTTGAAATAGGCCCAGGCAAGCGCTTTGCAGAGCTTTGGCCGGGTTGGTACACAAATGCCACCGCGCCTTATCTCGCGGCCAATGACGGTCAATATATCGCGATTCTCTACCCCGAAGGCGTCAGCGATCGTCTGGACGAGCGCGTGGCTAAATATAAGGAAACCTATTCCGATACATCGGTCTATGGAGACATCGAATATGCGAGCTTCTGGCAAGACGGCGGTCCAATCTTGGCAGAGGGCCAGGAATCGTTCGACGTTCTTGTGACCTATCGCAATGTTCATAACTGGATGGGCCGGGGCTATGCGCAACAGGCTTTTGACGAGTTTTTTGCCGCTTTAAAGCCCGGCGGAATTCTTGGCGTTGTCGAACATCGCTTGCCTGAAACCGCGGTTCAAAATCCAAAAGGAAGCACTGGCTATGTACAGGAAAGCTACATGAAGGACTTGGCCGCAAAAGCGGGGTTTGAATTTGTCGCCTCTAGCGAAATTAATGCCAACCCAAAAGATACTGCGGATCATCCCTTTGGCGTTTGGACATTACAGCCTCGCTCACGCGTGCCGGCCCCCGATAGTGCAGAAGCTGCAGACTTTAACGCCGAAGCCTATAGGAATATTGGTGAGTCTGACCGTGCAACTTTGAAATTCCGCAAACCAAAATAGGTCTGGTCATGGGGGCATCACGCCCCCATATACAGGTTTCTCACATATTCGATTAAATGGAGTTCGAAATGGAAAATGCCGAGATTGCAGCAAAAATGACTGAAGCCCTCGAGAAAGCGGGCGGGTTAGATAAATCTGTGAAATTTGATTTTGGTGATGGCGGTCAGGTCTTTGCAACCGGAACGACAGCGGAAGTCGCCGATAAGGATGCAGATTGCACTATTCGCGTCGATAAAGCGGATTTCGTTGCCTTAGCCTCTGGGTCTTTGGACCCCATGATGGCTTTCATGTCGGGTAAGTTGAAAGTTGAAGGCGACATGTCTGTCGCAATGGGCTTGCAAAGCCTTTTTTCAAATATGTAAATAAAAAAGGGCGCAGCGGACTCAAACGCCGTTTGCGCCATTTTTATGGTGTCTCCCCTCCCAAATTTTGAAGAAGCTGAAATTGTCCTTCCGGGAGGGCGGCCGGTCCCTGCGGCTTTGGAGCCGCGACTCAAAACCTATTATATAAAGCGCGGCGATATTCGCCTGCGCGTCATGTTGGCGACGGCGGTTACAGATAATCCCAGAGGGTCGATTATCTTTTCGCCAGGCCGAACGGAATTTATCGAAAAATATTTCGAAACAACGCAAAACCTTATTCAAATGGGGTTTAATGTTCTGATGGTTGATCCACGCGGACAGGGTTTATCTGACCGCATATTAGAGGATCGCCTAAAATCTTATATTAGCGATTTCCAAGTCTATGCCGATGATTTGGCTTTTGCCGCGCAAGAATTTGCACCGCTCCTTCCCCGGCCCCATGTCGGCATGGGGCATTCCATGGGCGGGACGATTGTTTTACAATCTATCATATCCGGAGTTTTGACTCCCGATGTCGTGGTCTGTAGCGCGCCTATGTTGGGGTTGTTTGATTTGGAAACGCCGATTTTGCGCGGCCTAATTATAGGTTTGGCGCGGTTAGGCTTAGACAAACGTAACCTGCCTTGGCAGCGGCAAAGGTCTGGGCTGCCAATTCCTTTCGAGGGCAATAAGTTGACATCAGACAAGGACCGTTATCGGAATTGGGCGTCCTTTTTCCAGTCCACTCCTCGGTTACGTGTCGGGCAACCGACATATGGATGGATCCGCGCCTCTTTGGCCGCCATTAGTTTCGTGAATAGGAATGCGGCAGCCCTTAAAATTCCAGGCCTGATGTTGGGCGCCGGAGCCGATCCGATTGTCAATCCTGCGAGTATTGAGGCCTTTGCGAAGGCAGCGGGGTGTGAATATGTCGTCGTTCCCGGCGCTCTGCATGAACTCTTTTTGGAACGCGACCCGCTACGGGATGAGGCCTTTGCAAAAATTGACGCTTTCCTTAAATCTCAAAAAATCTAAGGCTCATAAAACCCAAAAACAAGTCTGTGGCTAACGATTGCCGCGCAAGCTGCGGATGAGGGTCCGATAGCTTTTTTTGAAAACATGGTAAGGGCTGGCGGCTATCCGCGTCATGCGCCGAACTCTCCGCCAACTTTTGCGCGGCTTATATTGCGGCGTGAGAAGCTGAAAGAACACATCCGTAACAGCGTCCCAGCTATATTTCTCGGCATGTTTTATGGCGTCCTTCGGGTCTAGTTTTAGGGCCTCTAGGCAGGCTGACTGCAGATTATCTTTCATAACGCCCGCTTTGGAACCCGGGATAATATCGATAGGGCCAGAAACAGGATAGGCCGCGACAGGTAGGCCAGAGGCCATAGCCTCGATAATGACGAGGCCAAATGTGTCCGTTTTTGAGGGGAAAACAAACACATCCGCATCTGCAAAATGCCGCGCGAGCTCTGTTCCAAATTTCGCGCCTGTAAAGACCACATCCGGATAGCGGCGCTTTAATTCGGCAAGCTGCGGCCCGTCTCCCACGATCACCTTTGTGCCCGGAAGCGCTATGGAGAGAAATGATTTCAGGTTTTTCTCGACAGCGACTCGGCCAACATTGATCCAAATGGGCCGCTCCAATCCTGCATAAACGTCGTCTGGCGCGTTCTTCTTATCGGGATTGAACAACACTGTATCCACACCGCGGGCCCAAGGCGCGAGGCGGGTGAACCCCCGGGTTTGAAGGAATGTAACCATGCTGGGCGTCGTCACCATCGTCCGCCCCCCCGCATTATGAAAGCCTCTGACAAAACGATAGGACCAGCTCATCGGGATGAGGGGAATTCGCGCTTTGATATATTCTGGGAATTTCGTGTGATAGCTTGTGGTGAAGGGCATGGCCCATTTGTGACATAGGAATTTCGCCATCTGCCCCAGCGGACCTTCCGTTGCGATATGAATCGCCTCAGGCCCAAAAGCCATCATGCGGCGTTTCACATCTTTATAGGCAAAGGGCGCTAAGCGAATGTCGGGATAGGTCGGTAAGGGCAGGGTGAAATAGCCGTCGCTGGGAGCTATTACTTCTACGTCATGTCCCTGAAGCCGCAATTTCGAGACAGTCTGATCCAACGTTCGCACCACGCCGTTGATTTGCGGGTGCCAGGCATCTGTAACGAGTAATATTTTCATGTGTTAACCAAGGGGACGCGCCAGATAGCGCGTATTCAGGAATGTCTTTTATCGGCTTGCGTTGAATTTTCAATCATAACACGGGCCTCTAAATGATGTCTGCCCCCATCTGGTGAAGAAAGCGCGGAAGCGGCGTCGCGCCAAATATAATTTCTGACGCCTTTACCTTCCCAAAAGACTGGACTTTCCAGGACACTGGCCGTGAAATAAGACAGTCGCGGGAGTAAGCTGTTGTTTTATATAAACTTCCCAAAAATTTCGCCTGTTAGCGCGCCTCGGCGCTGTCATGTCGGAGAGCGGGGGCTGCTATAAGCTCCAAGAAAAATTCGTAAAAAATCCAAAGGCTTAACACTCTGTAAACCATTTTTCTTGTTTAAGATGGACACTAGGTGTTGACGCTATGGGGCAAATCAACACTATATGTAGTGGAACGAAGGGTTCACCCTACATATTTATACCGAGGCAACACACGTAAAACTGCGTGTCGGGTATAGATTTGTGCGGGTTTTTTGGGGAAAAGATAATGAATGAATCAAATGAAGACTTCCGGTCGCAGGAAGTATTAGCTGAGCTTAATCAAATGGACACGCAATCGATGGACATACTTTCTGCAGACCTCGACGATCCCAATGCCCCTTCCGGCATTGCGATGAGCGAAAAGGTCGTCGAGCGCGAGCCAGAGCTGGAATTTATCCCAAAACCCGATCGCCCCAAGCAAGATAAGTCCCGCAATGATCTGCTGACAGATTTTGGTAAGCGGACCTTGTTGGACCGGTATCTCTTGCCTGATGAAAGTTTTCAGGACATGTTTGGCCGCGTCGCGCAAGCTTACGGCGATGACACAGCCCATGCGCAGCGCCTGTATGATTACATGAGTCAGCTTTGGTTCATGCCAGCAACCCCTGTTCTCTCGAATGGCGGCGCCGATCGGGGTTTACCGATTTCTTGTTTTCTCAACGCTGTCGACGACTCTCTCGATTCTATTGTTGATGTTTGGAATGAGAATGTTTGGCTCGCCTCTAATGGCGGCGGCATCGGGACATATTGGGGAAATGTAAGGTCAATTGGTGAGAAAATTGGCCGTGCAGGCAAGACCTCAGGTATTATTCCTTTCATCCGCGTTATGGACAGCTTGACTCTCGCCATTTCCCAAGGCTCGCTTCGCCGGGGCTCTGCAGCGGTCTATCTTGATATCCATCACCCCGAGATTGAAGAGTTCCTTGAAATTCGCAAACCTTCTGGTGACTTTAACCGCAAGTCATTGAATCTACACCATGGATTGAACATCACAGACGCGTTTATGGATGCTGTCCGTGACGGGACTGAATTCGGTTTAATCAGCCCACATACCGGCGAAGAGATTAAGAAAATTGACGCCCGCAAAGTGTGGCAGAAGATATTGGAAATGCGCCTCGCGACAGGCGAACCTTATATGATCTTCTCTGACACAGTGAATAAGGCACTGGCGCAACATCAACGCGATGCGGGCCTGAAGGTACAGCAATCCAATCTCTGTGCCGAGATTATGCTCGCGACAGGTAAAGATAAATTTGACCGCCAGCGCACGGCCGTCTGCTGCTTGTCATCTATTAACGCGCAGAAGTATGATGAATGGAAAGATGTTCCAGGCTTCATTGAAGACATCATGCGCTTCCTCGATAATGTCCTGGAGAGCTTCATTCAGAACGCACCAGACCATATGGCGGATGCCAAATATTCCGCTATGCGGGAACGCTCTGTTGGCCTCGGGTTGATGGGTTTTCACTCTTTGCTACAAAGCAAAGGCATTCCGTTTGAATCTGCGATGGCAAAAAGCTGGAATATGCGCCTCTTCTCTAAAATCAGAGGCGATGCGGATAAGGCGTCAAAGCTTCTGGCCGAAGAGCGCGGACCTTGTCCCGACGCGGCCGATATGAATGTGATGGAGCGTTTCTCTCATAAGATGGCTGTCGCGCCAACGGCGTCCATCTCTATCATTTGCGGCGGAACCTCTGCGGGCATCGAGCCCATTCCGGCTAATATTTACACGCATAAAACTCTATCGGGTTCCTTCACGGTCCGAAACCCGCTTTTAGAGGCTCTGCTCGAGACAAAGGGCAAGAATACTGACGGCGTTTGGGCGACCATTCTGGAAAATGAAGGCTCCGTGCAGCACCTATCTTGCTTAGATGAGCATGAGAAGGCGACTTTCCGGACCGCTTTCGAAATTGATCAACGCTGGGTCATCGAGCATGCCGCGGACCGCGCACCTATGATTTGCCAAGCGCAATCACTTAATATCTTTCTGCCGGGCGACATTGATAAGTGGGATTTGCACATGCTGCATTGGACAGCGTGGGAAAAAGGCGTGAAATCGCTCTATTATTGCCGGTCAAAATCCATTCAGCGGGCCGCCTTTGCAGGCTCAGACGCCAAGACCGATATGGAAAAGGCGATGGAGGCTGCCGCCCCGACAGATTATGATGAGTGTTTGGCCTGTCAGTAGGCGGAAGGGCCTAAAAACATATAGCATTTGTCTCAATACGCCCAAGCATTTGTCTCAATACGCCCAAGCATTCGGGCGTAATCCGCCACCTTCGGGTGAAAGTAATTGGCTCTCTATCAGGTGCATCTCTGACGCCGAGCCACTTTGCAGGCGGTGATGCTGGCCTTTGAGCAGTAGGTCGTCTACCCCTCGCGCAGACATTCCTTTTAGAAACTAAGCCCACCAAGATTGGGGGTGAGACACAGGCAAATATTTTCAAAGTAGCGCGTATTACGCGCGCTCCATGCCCAAAAATCGCTATTTCCAAGGTCAAAAGCTAGACTAGAAGTAGATTTTCATATTTTGTTCAGTTTTAATAATTATATCTTAACATACAGAAACTTAACCCTTTTACCGCCCGACAGGCGTTTTAAGCCTTACGATTGTAAAAAATTTCTGGTAAAAAAATGAAACTCTGCTAAAGTGCTTCCGATTGTCGCAGTGTCGGGGATCAAAGGATTGGCGCAAAATATGCCGTATTATAGGCAAAAATTACTGTCAGAGGTAACACGGCCTCTTATCGCCGTGATAGCGACGATACTGTGTATCAGTGTCTCAACCGCTGTGGCTGCGCAAGATAAGCCCTCAAAAACCGTCGAAACATTACATGACAATAAGCGCCTGCCTGTCAGTGAGGGGTTAAATTTCAACCTGCCTGGCGTGCCAGAATTATCTGCGCAATCTGGTCCAACGCTGGACATTCCTATGAATTCCCTCACATCCTCATCCGTATTCAAGCTCGATCTTACCCCCAGAGCTTGCGCGAGCGGAGATGAGAGCTGCTCGAAATTTGACGATAATATAAAAATGGGTCTCACAGACACATTTCGCCGCCGATCTGAAAAAGGTTTGGACTTATCCTTAACGCCGCGCGCCTCCGTTAGCTTTTCTAATGATATCAGTGTGAAAACGGTTGGGGCTATGATTGAAATTGGTGAAGATTTACGTGAAGGCTCGGAGTTTGAAAGTAATACCTGGTATTTCTTTGCGGGTGCGGATGCCGAAGCGCTGACTTATTCTCCAAATTCCATCAATCGGATCACGGCGGGGCAATTCCATCTACAGGATCGGATTATTGTCGGTGACGCTCAGGCGGGCCTCGGCTACCGTATTGGCGATGCCGATGTATCGCTTTCCTACATGCGCCGCGAAGCCTCAGGCGAAGCCTATAAATTTGTCGAAGATGCAGCCGCGCTCTCCTTCACCTGGAAGAGGTAACCCCTTAAATTCAGGCGCGTTTGAAACCTCACTAAATTTTGCGTTCTCGCTCGGCGGTGTTTGATTGACCCTAGCGCCCCCAGAGACTAATCGCCCCCGCATGACATTTGAAAATTATATGACCTCTAAAGCTTGGCCCTTTGATCAAGCGCGCGCCATTTTACGCCGTCTCGATATTGAGAAAAAACGCGGCATTGAGCGCGGGGATAAACCGGTTATTTTTGAAACAGGTTATGGTCCCTCCGGTTTGCCGCACATCGGAACATTTGGCGAGGTTGTGCGCACCACAATGGTCCGTAATGCTTTTATCGCTCTGACCGAAGGCAAGATTGAAACGCGGCTAATCTGCGTCTCCGACGATATGGACGGCATGCGAAAAGTCCCGAGCACGGTGCCAAATCCAGATGACCTTGCAGACTATATGCAAAAGCCGCTAACGGATGTGCCTGATCCCTTTGGCACCCATGAGAGCTATGGGGCGAATATGAATTCGCGCCTGCGGGCTTTCCTCGATAGTTTTGGCTTTGAATATGAATTTAAATCCGCGACCAAGCTTTACCGTGCAGGCGATTATGATGCCTATCTCTTGAAGGCCCTGGAAAAATTCGATGATATCATGAAAGTGATGCTGCCAACCTTGGGCGAAGAGAGACGCGCGACCTATTCTCCCTTTCTCCCGATTAGTCCGACAACGGGCCGCGTGCTTTATGTGCCAATGAAATCGACTGACGCAGAGGCGGGCACCATTACCTTTGATGATGAAGACGGTACAGAGGTGACGCTGCCTGTCACGGGCGGAAATGTGAAACTGCAATGGAAACCAGATTTTGGGATGCGCTGGGCGGCACTTGGTGTTGATTTTGAAATGTTTGGCAAAGACCATCAGGATAATGCCCCGCTCTATTCAAAGATTTGTAAAATTCTGGGCGGCAATCCCCCTGTCCAATTCGTTTATGAGCTCTTCCTCGATGAACAAGGTGAGAAGATTTCCAAGACAAAAGGGAATGGTATTTCTGTTGAAGACTGGCTGAAATATGCTCCGCCAGAAAGCCTATCGCTGTTTAACTTCGCCAAGCCGCGCGCCGCGAAGAAACTCTATTTCGATGTCATCCCAAAGACGGTGGATGAATATTATCAGCATCTCTCCGCCTGGTTGCGCCAAGATGAAAAACAGCGCGCCAATAATCCTGTCTGGCATATTCACAATGGCAATCCGCCCGATGAAAACCCGCCCTTGACCTTTGCGCTTTTGCTCAATCTCGTCAGCGCGGCCAATGCCTCTGATACGGATACGCTCTGGGGGTTCATCAAAAAATATGCTCCAGACGCTACGCCCGAAAATAGCCCGGGGCTTGATCGCCTCACGCATTATGCTGTTACCTATTATGAGGATTTTGTGAAGCCGAATAAGGCCTACCGCGCGCCGACTGAACAAGAACGCGCTGCCCTTGAAGATTTAGCGACCCGCTTTCAAATCGTCTCAGAAAATGAGGCCGCAGATGGGGAGGCTTTACAAACACTCATCTTCTCTGTTGGGAAAGAGCATGCGTTTGAAAATCTGCGGGATTGGTTCAAAGCCATTTATGAAGTCTGCCTCGGTCAAAGCCAAGGCCCGCGATTTGGCTCCTTTGTGGCGATTTATGGTCCCAAGGAAACAGCGGAACTGATTACCTCGGCGCTGCAAAGAGACGCCTAAGCCGTTTAAACCTTAAACTTTAGACAGCCCCCCTTTACGAAAGGGTTGTTTCTGTGGAAGTCTGACCGGATGAAAAACATCGTGATATCCGCAATAATGGCATGTACTATGCTGTTGTCGGCCCCTTGCGCCTCTGCCAATTCGCCAGAAACTATTCGCCAAACGATAAGTGCGGGGGACTATGCAAGCGCCTTCTCCCAAGCCGAAACTTTAGAGACCGCGGAGGGCTATGCACTTGCGGCAGAAAGCCTATTGTCCGAAATCATGTTGGGGCAAGCCGAGAATAATAAGAAACAAGCCAAACGCGCCAGAAAATTGACAGAAGCTGCTTTGGCACTTGACCCAACGCATCAAAATGCGCGGTTACAATTTGCCCTCGCTGATGGCTTCGTCGCGCGAGAGACAGGTGATGTGTCGGCGTGGATGAAAAAGCTGCCGCAAAAAACCGAAGCGATTGTGCAGGCGTATCGCATGGATTTCCCTGAGGACCCTCGCGGGTCGGCAATGTTAGGGGCCTGGCATCTCACCATTGCGCGCAAAGCCGGAGGTAAGAATGCGGAGAAATGGTTCGGCGCTAGTGTGGAACAGGGGCAAAGCTTATTTCGCTCCGCGCAAACTGTCTGGCCTGACGATGTTATTATTGGCGTGAATTACGCTTTCGCTTTATTGGCCCTTGCAGATGAAGACTTAGAAGATAGCGTTGAGGCGCGTCAAACCTTACAGCGGATTGCCAGCCTCACGCCCGAAGATCATATGTCGACGGTATTGAAAACCTATGCAGCCCAGGCCCTCAAAAATATTGAAGACCGCAGCGCTATGCGCGCCTATGCGGATCTTTTTCTAAATGGCAAAGTTCCGGTATTCTCCGCTGAAGAAGACTGACCCTCGCGGAGGGCGGGTTTTATTGCGACACCCATATAATTCGTCCAATCCACTGCACGTCCTGACGCTTTAAATGCCGGTCTTCAAACTCTGGGTTCAGTGAGACTAGCTCCACGATCGATTCCGTCAGTTTCCGCAACTCTTTCGCCATGACTTCCCCGTCTTGGGTTTTCACAACCACGCGGTCACCGCGCCGAACGGTCGCATTTGGCGCGACAAGGACTTTGTCACCTGCCCGCAAAACAGGGTCCATACTATCGCCCGCGATTTCCAACGCATAGACATTTTCGTCTAACTCTCCCGGAACGCGGACATCTTCCCAGGAGGCGCCGCAAGGAAAGCCCGCATCGTCGAAAAACCCTTCATCGCCCGCTTGGGCCAAGCCGATAACGGGAATGGCGGGGCCAGAGGGACTTTTATTTTTTGCCATACAGGCAAAATCCTCGAAATCCATATTCACGGTTTTTAAGACTTTTGAGATAGACTCCGTGGAAGGCCAGCGCGGTTTCCCAGCGGGCGTAACGCGTTTAGACTTATTGAAGCTCGTGGCATCCAGTCCCGCATCACGCGCGAGGCGGGAGGGGGAGATTGAGTTTTTAAGCGCCAATCGATCGATTGCGCCCCAAATTTCACTATGTGAGAGCATATAGCCTGCCTAGGACTATATACCTATTGGGTCAAACAAAAAGCCCGCCCTGTGCATGTTGCGATATAGCAAATTGCACGAGGCGGGCTTTGGGGAATTTAATTGTGGGTTCGCCTTAGTTATAAGCGCTTTCACCGTGAAGGCTGGTGTCCAGCCCTTCAAACTCTTGCTCTTCACTAACCCGCAGGCCGAGCGTGACTTTCAAAGCTAGAAGGATGACGAAGCTGGCAATGGCCGACCAGGCAACAACCGCGAGCGTCCCGACAAGCTGCGTCATGAATACGCCGCCGCCGTTTCCGCCAAGGAACTCAGCAGAGAGGATCGGCAGGATAAGAATACCCAAGATACCGCCCACACCGTGGACTGCGAAGACGTCGAGACTGTCATCAATTTTCAGCTTCACACGGATGAGGTAAACCGCAGCGTAACAAATAAGGCCGCCCGCAAGACCGATAAGTAATGCACCGCCCGGTCCGATGACGCCCGCTGCAGGTGTGACAGTCGCTAGACCTGCAATTGTACCTGTGGCTGCGCCAACAAGTGTTGGCTTCTTATTCGTGATGGCTTCGATTGCGACCCAAACCAATGTTGCAACAGAGGCAGAAATATGGGTGACAAGTATAGCCATGCCTGCGCCGCCGTCGGCTGCGAGTTGTGAGCCGCCGTTGAAGCCGAACCAACCGACCCAAAGCATAGAGGCGCCAATCATAACAATCGCAGGGCGATGCGGCACCGCGAGCTCATTCGGGAAACCATTTCGCGCGCCGAGCATGAAGACATAGACCAGCGCTGAAATACCCGCCGTTGCGTGAACAACAAGTCCGCCCGCAAAGTCGACGACGCCGCCGCCATAATTTGACAACCAACCGCCGCCCCAAATCCAATGGGTCACAGGCGCATAGACGACCAAAATCCAAAGCGCCGTAAAGATGAGAACAGGCAGAAACTTCACCCGCTCAACAAAGGCGCCAACGATAAGCGCTGGTGTGATGACGGCAAAGGTCATTTGGAAGGCGAGGAAGGTTGTTTCTGGGATTGCGAGCCCGTCAACGATTGCATCTGATGAGAGGTTTTTCAGGAATAGATTTTCTAATCCGCCCCACCAGCCATTGGCGCCGCCAAAAGCAATGGAATATCCCGCAACAACCCAAACGATAGAAGCAAGCGCTGCAATCGCATAGACTTTCATCAATACGGATAGGTAGTTCTTAGCCCGAACCAAGCCGCCATAAAAAAGTGCGAGCCCAGGTAGGCTCATAAACAAGACCAACGCGGTTGCCGTGAGTATCCACGCTGTATCGCCAGAGTTAAGCGTAGCCTCTTGCGCGGCTGCGAGTGAGGGCAGTCCCGTAGCGGCAAGCGCCAGTCCTGCGGTTTTAAAATATCGTTTCATGAGCTTTCCCTACCTCTATTTTATTTGAGCAGGGTTTACTGTCAGGCTGGCCCGAGTTCTGTGCAGAAGCTTATAACATCTGTGCACGGCCCGCCCGCGCACAGATTCAAGGCATAAAAAACCCGCTCTTGCACAGGATGAGTGCGGCAAGAGCGGGTCATTTTTATTAATCTCTGTTGGAGACGCCAAGTAGAGATAAGGGGTGACAGGGCTGCGGGGGGCAGCCCTGTCTGTTCGGGCCTAGGAGTTTACAAACTCAGGATAGGATGGAACGCCCATCTCAGCTTGGTCAAGACCGACATACTCGTCCTCTTCACTTACGCGCAGTCCAATGGTTAGCTTTAGCGCGAACCAGATAACCGCTGAGATAGCAGAGACGAAGACCGCTGTTGCAAGAACGCCCATGAACTGACCGCCATATGTCGCGTCGCCATTCGTCAATGGTACAATCATCGTACCGAAGATCCCGGCTACCAGGTGAACTGGGATGGCGCCGACAACATCATCAATTTTTAGCTTGTCAAGAAGCGGAACCGTTAGACAGGCGAGGAGTGAGCCGATGCCGCCGATGAGCAGAGCAAACGGTACGTTCGGTGTAAGCGGTTCAGCCGTGATTGCGACCAAACCAGCCAATGCACCGTTAAGTGCCATTGTTAGGTCGATTTTTCCGTAACGAAGTTGCGTAAAGATAACCGCGACTATGACACCAGCTACAGCAGCCATGTTTGTGTTGACGAAGATCTTAGCAATCGCGTCCGCATCGGAGATTGTACCCATAGCGAGCTGTGATGCGCCGTTAAAGCCGAACCAACCGAGCCATAGGATGAAGACACCGAGTGTCGCGAGCGGCATGTTTGACCCTGGAATTGGGTTAACTTTACCGTCAACATATTTGCCAAGGCGTGGCCCGAGAATAATCGCACCCACGAGAGCAGCCCAGCCGCCAGTAGAGTGAACGAGTGTGGAACCAGCGAAGTCAGAGAAACCGAATTTGCTGTCGAGGAAACCTCCGCCCCATTCCCATGAGCCGACGATTGGATAAATCATACCGGTTAGGAACACGACAAAGATAATGAAGGGCCAGAACTTAATCCGTTCCGCCACTGTACCAGAGACGATAGACGCCGTTGTCGCACAGAATACCATTTGGAAGAACCAATCGGAATAGGACGCATAGCCTGTGTCCACATCTTCAACCGCGAACTTATAACCTGTGAAGTCCCAAGCGCCGAAGAAATTCGGTGTTCCGCCGTACATAAGGTTATAGCCGATAATCCAGAACATCAGACCTGCAACAGAATAAAGAGAAATATTCTTCAGGCACTGCATGGAGACGTTCTTTGTGCGGACAAAACCTGCCTCAAGCATGGCAAAGCCAGCTGCCATCCACATGACGAGGAAGCCGCCAATAAGGAAGAGGAGTGTGTTAAAGACAAAGGCGTCATTCGCCGCCAAGCTTTCAAGTGTTGGCGCGTCTTGCGCCATGGCTAGTGAGGGGGCGAGCGCAGCGAGGGCTACTGCTCCACTCAGGATTTTCGCAAAATTGCGCATGATTTTTCCCTTTCAAATCTAATTCGTGGGCTGTTCCTGCGGCAGTGAAGGGGACGGTTGCGAGTCCGTTCGCGCGGTTGATGCGGGACAACATTGGTCCGCGCATTTTCTGTGCGCCTTCTTATACGATATGCCCTATGACTGTGCGCAGCTTAAAAAAGGGAATCGCATGAATCGAGATAGGTACATTTATAAGGCGCTAACGCCGCAGCAATGGGCAGAGTTCCAAACCCATGCCATATTCACGGGTTCCCCTGTCGACCTCGCCGATGGCTATATACATATGTCTTGCGCCGCTCAGCTCAAGGCGACCTTGGATAAATGGTATGCGGAGTTGACAGAGGTCATCTTGCTGCAAATTGAGGCGAGCGTCATTGCCGCTGACCTGAAATATGAAGTCTCGCGCGGCGGGGCGGAGTTTCCGCATCTCTTTGCGGATTTACCGATGACAGCTGTGGGGCAAGTCTGGGTGGTCTCGCCCGAAGCAGGCGTCTATAGGCTGCCTGTGGATTTGAAAGCGAACTGACCAAAAGCGATTTGACTATGAGCCTGATGTATAAAATGGGAACGTCTCTCCTGCGCCGCCTGCCCACCGAGCGTGCCCATGTCACAACGGTGAAATTGCTACGCGCGGGCCTTGGGCCAAAGGGCGGGGTGATAACCTCCGATATTTTAAAAACTGAGGTCGGCGGCCTGCAGCTACCCAATCCCGTGGGTCTCGCGGCAGGGTTTGATAAGGACTGCGATGTGCCTGATGCGATGTTGGATGCAGGATTTGGCTTTGTGGAATGCGGCACAGTCACGCCGCGCCCGCAGGCGGGTAATCCGCAGCCCCGTCTCTTTCGCCTCATCGAGGACGAAGCCGTCATCAATCGCATGGGATTTAACAATCGCGGCTTGGATCATTTTGAAATGCGCCTGAAAGCCCGCGCAGGGCAGGTCGGTCTTGTCGGGGCGAACCTCGGCGCGAATAAAGATAGTGATGACCGCGCCGCGGATTATGTGCAAGGCCTCACGCGCCTCTGGGGGCATGCGGAATATTTCACGATTAACATTAGTTCGCCGAACACGCCGGGGCTGCGTAAGCTGCAGGGCGCGGATGAGATGGAAGATTTGCTCGGCCGTATCGCCGAAACACGGGCCACGCTGTCGGCACAGTCTCCCAGCGTACCGATATTCTTAAAGGTCGCGCCCGATGTAGAGCTCTCACAAATTGGCCGCATTGTCGAACAGGCGCGTAATTATGGGATGAACGCCCTCATCGTGAGCAATACAACGCTTGACCGCCCAGATAGCCTCCAAAGCCCGCATGCGGGCGAAGGCGGCGGTTTATCTGGTCAGCCTTTGTTTGAAAAATCGACGCGCATATTAGCCGAATTTGCAAAGGCGGCGGAAGGCAAAATTGACCTCATCGGCGTGGGCGGTATTGGCGATGGCGCGCAGGCCTATGCGAAAATTCGGGCCGGCGCGAAGGCCGTGCAGCTCTACTCGGCGCTGGTCTATCACGGCCCGCAGCTCGTTGCGGATATTTGCGCAGACCTAGAGGCCCGCGCCAAGGCCGATGGGTTCAAGACAATTGCCGATGCGGTTGGGGCGGATTTGAAATAATCTGATTCACCCTTCTCCCGCCGCCATATGCCGCCGAATAGACGGATAACCAAACCCCAGCGTAATCGCGCGCACGATATAATAAAATAGAAACGCGACCCAAATCCCTGCGGGGCCGATGACGGGATAAATCAAAAAATGCGCGCCTATATATAAAGCCACAGCGACGATACCAGCATTACGCATGGCGGCGGTCTGTGTGGTGCCAATGAAAATACCGTCCATCTGATAGGCGGCAAATCCCAATATTGGCACCATGGCGCAATAAGGTAGATAAGTTAGTGCGCTCTCAACCACCGCTGGGTCCGTCGTCAAAAGCTGAATGAGAAATGGCCCGCCCAGATAAATCAGCGCGCTGAGGATTACGGCAAATCCTGCCGAAAATTCCGTGGTGATGCGCACAGCGCGGTCAAAGCGCGGGCGGTCTTTTGCACCATAAGCGGCCCCCGTGACGGCTTCGGCGGTATGGGCGAAGGCGTCTAGCACGAGCGCGGCAATGGTGATCAATTGCATCAAGATATGAAACCCCGCGAGATAGGTCTGGCTTTCGCTGGCGGCAGCATTGGTGAAGAAATTGAATCCGAGCGTGAGGCAAACCGTACGGATGAAAATATTGCCATTCGCTACGCCGAGCTTTGATAGCGCCTCTCTGGCCAAAAGCACTTTGCGCGAGAAGGCTCCGGGCCGCCAATTGCCCCGCCGTTTCACCTCGCGGACCATGAGCAAAACACCTGCCGCAAAGCCCGCCCATTCTGCTGCCGCACTGGCGAGGCCCACGCCGATAAGACCCCCGCCGAGGACGATGACAAAAAGCGGTGAGAGAATGATGTTTACAATATTCAAAACAATCTGCAGCCCCAGCGCCAAACCTGCGCGGCTAATGCCGACAAACCATCCCATCAGGGCGATAGTCCCCAGCGTCGCAGGCAAGCCCCACAGGCGCGCGCGGATGTAATCCGAGGCGCTGCCCTCAATCTCGGCGCTGGCGGTGAATATGGCAAAGGCCCCTTTCAGCAGCGGAATTTGGAACGCGAAGACTAGCAGCCCGATAGCAAGGCCTATTGGAATAGCGCGCAATATATGTGACTGAACCTCGGCTTCCGCCCCCGCCCCGTCACTTTGCGCCGCGAGCCCTGCCGTTGACATGCGAAGAAAACCAAAGCCCCAATAGGCAATGCCGTAAACGGCCGCGCCCAACCCAATTCCCGCCAAAGCGCCCGTCCCAACAAAACGGCCCACCATTAAGGTGTCCACCAAACCCACAATCGGCGCCGCGCCATTGGCGAGCATAATCGGCCAAGACTGGCGAAAAACCTGCAGGCGAGAAATTGTGGCGGCGGAGGATGACATGGGCCAGCCTTATAATGGCCTATCCAAAAAGTAGAGTTTAATTTTAAGGGATAGCTCTAAATGGCCGTGTGTTTGTTTCATGCGTGTATTTCTGATAAATATTACTTATGAGATTACTTTTTGCCATTTTTGCGAGCGCAATATTTTTAGTTTCACCCTTCGAGTTATCGGCTCAGGTGTCCAACACTTTTGAAGCGAAATTTGTTGAGGAACTGAGACTCAAATATCCGGATTTTCGAATTGTAAAAAAGATGGAGGTATTCCCAGAACGTTATAACGCGTCTGTTGATCTTCATATTCGCGCCGCTACTCCAGACGGGTCTAATTCGAATCGGGCCTTGGTTACCTTGCATGATGCGACAACAGGTGAGCCATTAGAGAGTTGTTTTACGCCCTGTGTTTTGCACAAATCGCCCGGACGACCTGTTTTTGCGTTTCCGTATAAGTATGGGCATTTCACCTTCCCATATGAAATTGAGTTTGATCCTGGTGGGATGAAAGCAAAATATCCTTATTGGGACAATGACTATGAAGTTCAACTTGGTCCCGATTTTCACAAAGCTTATTTCCGTAAAGTAATGTGTGAGCGGGAGTTCAAGAAAATGGATCGCTCTGATCGTGATGCAGAGCCATGTTACCGTATGCCACCACCTATTCCGCCATTAAATTATAGTGGATATTGTAGGCTTGAGTTCGATGTCACGTCCAAGGGTAATGTTACGAATGATCGTATAATAGAGTGCAGTGATAGCGCATTTGAAATTACAAGTCAGATCGCTGTTAGGGCTTGGAAATATCATCCAAAAATTGAGCGCGGAATGGCCGTAACGCGTCCTGGAGTTAAAACTAAACTCAAATATGACGTGACAGATTTTGACAAAACCTTATTGGACGAAAATGGAAAGCGCGTCGAAGAATAGCTGCCTGACATTGTTTGTTGAGGTTTTCTCAGGTCTAGAAACTCGTTTTTTTAACTTAATTGCGCTTTCTAAGGGTAGCAGGTTTCAGACCAATAATTGTTGGCGGCGCTGATGAATTCCGCCCCCGAATGCATATAAACGCTTGCAAGAGCGCTTGGGCTTTCATATACGCCCAATTCTTGGCGCGGGGTGGAGCAGCCCGGTAGCTCGTCAGGCTCATAACCTGAAGGTCGTAGGTTCAAATCCTACCCCCGCAACCAAACAAAATGACCGCCCTTTGGGGCGGTTTTTATGTCGCTGGCTTAATTATTGGACCCAAATAGCGGAACTCCATGCGCGGTCTTGCAGGCTTGCGTTCATATTGGGATTTGGCGGCGTGCCGTTTTTCACCGCGTCCCATGTGCTCCACCGGCATTTCGGGGTTTCTAATACGCGGATGTAATAGGCCGTCGGCTGCTTTGGATCATACTCTGGGTCGGTCCAGAGTGTTTTCAGCTCTGCCGCCCCGCTGCCTGATATTTGGCAGGTTGCCAAATCTAGAGCTGACGCTTGGGCAGGGCAGCGGCCGTCAATGGGGTCTCGTCCCTCCGCGCAGGCGATATCAAAAATTCGTTCTTGCGGGCGGCCATCTTCCATCCAGCTCTTGATGATTTGTACGCGTTCCAGCGGCGCAGAGTTGGGGTCTTGGCTGGCCCAGGCAAGGAATTGCGGCGGGGCCTTGTCGGACTTGTCCCATTTTTGTCCCATCGGAATCCCAGCCGCATAGCTTTGCGCGACCATATCGGGCGCGTCCAACACGCTCGGCTTGGCGGGTTGTTTCATGGCGAAAAACCTAACTTTCATCCGCGGGCCCGATGTGCCGAAGGTTTCTTTATTTGCCATGGCGTCGAAAATTTCTTCGCGCGTATTTGCCCGCGCCCACACGCCTGCCAATCCAGATGCGCCATATTGCGGCGTAGCGATGAGGTCGGTTTGGGGTGTGAAATTTTCCGGCCATGAAGTCTCGCCCTTTGGCGGCGTGGTCTGGCGGCTGTCTGGGTTCATGTCGTGAGAGAACTTTCCGAAGAAGTTTTCTTCTTCATACGCGCCCGCCGAGATGTGTGTATCTGAACTTCCGATAACTCCAAATTGGAAGGGGTTCACGCCGGTGGTTTCTTCGAGCGAAAATCCGCGCGCGAGGCCCTGTCTAATGAAGCTGCCATCAGTGACATAGGACGGCAATCGCCCGCCAATCAGATTGTCGTAAAGCTCAAAATTGGACCACTCATCATTGGGGGAAAGCAGCGGATGTGTCTCGGAGGTTCCCTTAACCTGCGTGATCTCGACAATGGGCTCATTGCGGGCTCGGAGCTCGGCTTCGGCTGCGCCCATTGGGCTGCCATTATAACTGCCAAAGGCGAACATCATGCCGTTGGACGCATTGGAGTTATGCGGGATAGCGAGCACCTCATGACCTGCGCTGCGTTGTTCGTCCATCCAGCCCCACAGCGCGTCGGGGCGCGGGCTGTCCAATGTCGTGAACAGGCGCTCTGGCGCGCTGTCCTTGAAGATAACATTGCGGTGCAAATTGGCAGCGGCCGTATCTGAGACAAAGCGCATAGCCGTAAATTCATAGCCCGCAAATGTGGTGAATGTCCCAGGGGCGTTATGGTCTTCTGCGGCGGCAACATTTCGGGCCCAGGTGGAGTCAATTAGGTCGCGATCGTAAATATCTTCAACGGGTTCGCCGCTGACAACGGTCTGCCCGACACGCAGGAAACTTGCGCGGCGATCCGTGGCGAGGAGGCCAAAGATAGACTTAGCCGTATCGGTTTTTGAAAGCGGGGAGCTGCGGTCTCTCATCGCCGGCACAACCCCCAAATATTCACCGTGGTCCGTTACGGCGTAGAAGTCTAAGGGCGGTCCCGCTAATTTGACCTTATCCCCCGCGCCATTGTCGATGGTTTCGCCTTTTGCAAAACGGTAAGCGTCATTGGCATCCGTGCGCGTGCCGAAAATAAAGGCGTCAAAACTATTTGTCGTGTGAACATGCAGGTCGCCAAATAGGGCAATCTTCGTCTCGACTAAGGGGATGTCATTTGAAGCGGCAGCAGGAGCATCAAGAGCGCCGGCGCGTGTGTCAGGGGCGGCGGGCGAAGCTGTTTGTTCGGCTTGGCAGACCGAAAGGGCTAGAACGCTGATGGCTCCAATGAGTGATACGCGCATAATAGTTTCCCCAGTTTCATGGCCGTATTTTTAAGACCGATTGCCAAGCAGTTTAGACGGCGCCGATAAAGAGGGATAGCAACAAATATGAAAGCTATTTCTTCAAACCATGTTTGCGCATCAGCCCGCGAAATTGATGATAAGTCAGCTCTAAATATTCAGCGGCTTTGCCTTGGTGATTGCCACTGGCTTGCAGGGCTTCCAGAATTAGATTGCGTTCAAAGGCGAGAACGCGGGCTTGAAACCCTGGGTCTGGTGGCAGCAGGCTCTCTCTTGCGGGCGGGAGGTGTTCAAGAGGTTCAGATGAAGGGGCAGGGGGTGTTGCGGCGGTTTCGGATGAAGTGCCGCCTAGGCGGTGCGGGCTCGCGAAAGGGTCAAATCTGAGCGGGCCCGCCGGGCCGCCGCCAATGGGGTCGGATAAGGTCTCATCCGCGAGCCAGGCTTTGGCCGTGTTACGTTCAATGACGGCTTTTAGCTCGCGCACATTTCCGGGCCACTCCCGCGCGAGCAAGGCTTCGCTGGCTTCGGCGGTGAAGCCAGGGAAACGATCTGCGCCTAATTCGGCGGCAATCTTGCGGCCAAAATGATCCGATAAGGGCAGGATATCATCGCGTCGCGCGCGCAGGGGCGGCAAGGTCAGGACTTCGAACGCCAGACGGTCGAGCAGGTCTGCCCGAAAATCCCCGCGCGCGACGGCGCCTGGCAAATCAATTGCGCTGGCGGAGATAACGCGCACATCGACTTCTTGTTCGGCATGTTCGCCGCTGGCTTCATAGCGGCCATATTCAACCGCGCCCATGAGCTTTTCTTGGAGGCGAGGGGAGACCGCGTCAATATTATCGAGAAAGATTGTCCCCTCATCCGCATGATAGAATTTCCCGTTGGTGTCGGCACGCCCGTCCAGAAAGCTCTCTCCGAAAAGTTCCTCATCCAGTCTCTGATCGGTAAAGGCGGCGCAATTGACTGTTATGAAGACCTTTTCCCATCGCGGCGATAAGAAGTGGAGGCGTTTTGCAATGAGCTCTTTGCCCGTGCCGCGCTCTCCCACGAGTAAAACAGGGCGTTCCAGCACCGCAGAGTCGGATACGCGGTCCAGAATCGCAAGATACGCTTGGCTTTGTCCAATGGGTTGGGGAGGTAGAGCGGCCATATTAGTGTTATTTACCAAATTGTATTGGTTTATTATACCAAATATTAGTAAAAAATACTATTTATTTCTGCCTTAAGAAGCACGCAAAATAAATTATCCAATAAATACAGTTACTTAAAAATATTCGACAAACTCGCTGCATGTCCCCATCTTGAGTGTGTCAGCGATACGCAGCCGCGTTTCGCCAGATAGGAGACGAAACTCTGGGGTGTGCCAATCCCAGGTTTCGCAACGGAATATAGAGGAGATTATAAAGAATGAGCCGCTACACAGATTCATCAGATGACTGGCGCGCCAAAGGGGCGCGCTTCGTGAAATATCTTAAATCCCGTCCACCCGAATGCTGGGGCTTTTTTGCCGTTGGCATCGTGGTCGCGAAGATTTTTCTTTAGACCTTTCCTCCCCCTCAACCCTCGAAAATTGAACATATTAGGAGACACATCATGGGTATTTTTTCCCGCATGGGTGACATCATTAACTCGAACCTCAACTCACTGATCGACAGAGCCGAAAATCCTGAAAAGATTGCACGCTTAATTATCCAAGAGATGGAAGACACACTTGTCGAAGTTCGCACGGACGCCGCCCGTAATATTGCTGAGCGTAAAGAGCTTTCCCGCAAAGCCGATGACTACGCCGCCCGCGCCGCGAATTGGGAAGCCAAAGCGGAACTGGCGCTCACGAAGGGCCGTGAAGATTTAGCGCGTGGTGCTTTATCGGCCAAGCAACAATCCGAGCAAATGGTTGACGTCGTAGAAAGCGAAATCGCCGTTCTGGACGAAGCCGTTGCAAAAGCCGATGAGGACCTTGCCAAGCTTCAGACAAAGTTGAACGAAGCCAAGGCCAAACATAAAGCGCTCAACATGCGCAGTTCTGTTGCCAAAGGCCAAATCAAAATGCGCCAAATGGTACGCGATACAAAGGTAGAAGATGCACTGGCGCGCTATGAGCGGATGGAACGCAAAGTCGATGAGCTGGAAGCCCATGTCGAGAGTTTCGACCTCGGCGGCGGCGGTGACAGCTTGGAAAGTCAATTTGCCGAACTCGAAGCCAATGATGCGATTGAGGACGAATTGGCGAGCCTGAAGGCGCGCATCAATAAGCCCAAGGCGGCGAATGGTGCCAAGAAGAAAAAAGCGGGTTAGACCCCGCTTGATAAGATTTGCGCCCGGCCCTCCGCCGGCTCTGAAATGATCCCTTCCGGAGCCGCTTCATCCCCCGAACGGCTGGGCGCAAACACAAATTAGAGAGAGACAGAAAGGTATAGAAATGAATTTAGTTGCCCTTGCACCGTTTTTGATGGTCGTCGGTATTGTCTGGATTAGCCTGCATTATAAGCACCTGAATAAGACAGCTGGCACTATCACAGATGATCAAGCGATGGAGTTGACGCAAATGTCAAAAATCGCTGATATTTTGGACCAGAGGGTCGCTGTATTAGAGCGAATTCTCGATGACGAAATTCCGAATTGGAGAGAAAAATGAGTCCCGCAACGGAGCCAAATAGCGCCGGCAGGCCTCGGCTGACCCGCAATAAAGTAGATGGAAAACTTGGCGGCGTTTGCGCTGGTATCGCGGATTATCTCGGATGGGATCACAATATGGTGCGCATCCTGACAATCTTGTTGGTGCTTTTCACCGCCTTGCCGCTGATTGCCTATTTTATTCTTTGGATTGTGATGCCCAAGAATACGCGCGCCCCTTATATCCGAGAGTATCGAGAGCAAACGCAGTCGCGACAGAAACAGAAAGCGGCAGCCGGGACAGCCGGATCGTCGACGACCTACTCAGACGTTCAATCCAAATTCCGGTCACTCGAAATGCGTTTGCAGGATTTAGAGAGATCTATCACGTCGAAGGAATGGAAGCTCAATCGCGATTTTCGCGACCTTGAAAGCTAAGAATAGGTGAGGCGCGTCAGCCAGTTTTAACGGCGCGCCTCATCTCCTCAACGGCGCAGTGCCATGCGTCGCATGTTTATATCTTGGCCAAGGGAGAGATTACGCCATGCTAAAATCCGCAATCATTTCATCTATCGTTTTATTTGGGACGGCGACCCCGCTGTCAGTGCCTCCGCAATACACGCCCTCAAATGCTGAGCAAACGGCGCTATCTCTGCCAGAGGTCGAGACTGTGGTGGCGCAATTTGCCTATCTAGAGATAAGTCATGATGAGACCGGTTTCGGCTTTTCAATCACGGACGAAAGCGCTGTTTTTTTAGACATTGATTTTCCGCCAAACCTACGCGTTCGAGTTGGTTTTTAAGGCTGTTACCCTCGCGCTATAGACCGTTATCTCGGGGCCGAGAGTTTTTCTAGAAGTGCCTTGTCCAAAGGACTCACTTCTGCGCAAATATCTGCAATCAAGGCTTCGGCTAATAGCGGGGCAAATGTAAATCCACGGCTGCCCAACCCTGTCAAAACCCATGTTTTTGGGCCAGTTTTAATCAGTAATGGTAATGTGTCGGCGGTGGTCACGCGCACACTGGCGCGAGAAGCCGCTGGGAACGGCGTTACAGCTTTTAGAGAAATTTCCTGTAACGCCTGATAGTTTTTGAAGTCATCTTCCGCTCGCAGGTCAAACGGGTCGCCCGCGCCCAATCTGTCATGCGTCGCCCCGATTAGGGCCGCGCGGCCTAAATTGATGGCGTAACCTCCATAGGCGGTTGGCATCGACCAAATAGGTTCCGCCCAGCTCAATTGCCCGCGGGAAAAGCGCAGGGGAATATCCTGGTTGAGCTGCCGAATACCATATCCCGCTGCCAAGAAAATATGGCTATAGGCGTCCGTGTTTGTGGCTGCGGAAAAGCTGCCTCGCTTTACCTCAAAATTATCGAATATTTTTGTCGGGTCGATGACAAGGGCGCTGTCGATCCAAAGGGCCTCGTCTCGCCATGCTAAATGGCCCTCGCCGAGCGAAACCTGTTCGATCAGTTTTTTAAATCGTTCCGTCTCTTTCTGCGTTTTGGGTATTTGACGGACGCCGCGGTCTATGACGGCCGCTTGCGGGTAGGCTCTTAGGGCATGCAAGTAAGCCGAGAGAAAAAACCGGCTCTCGGGACGGTCCTGTAAATCGAACCGCGGTTTCACCAGCGCGGCCGGGTTACCGCTTGCGGCAGGGTGGGCCGCATCATCAATGATATCGAATCTAATGCCGCGCCTATCCAGTGATCGGGCGAGGGAGCGGCCCGCTATTCCGGCCCCCACAATGAGCGCCCGGTCAACTTCTTGTGATTTGGTACCACAGCCGCCTTTGTAATCAGCTTCTAGGCGGTGGCGTTTTCGGCCAAAACCAGGCATTTTCCGAACCTCAAATCCCGCCTTTTTCAGGGCTGAGCGTACAGCGCCCGCCACCGTGAAGCTTGCAAGACGGGCCCCCGCTGCGCAGCATTTGGCGACACCCGACATAACCGTCTCGCTCCACATCGCCGGATTTCCTGACGGACTAAATCCATCGAGGAACCACGCATTGGCCGCTAACTCGCCAAGCTGCTCCAGCGCATGATTGACATCCTCATGCACGAGGGTGAGCGTCACGGAGCCAAACTCTAAACGGTGAAAACCTTTGACTCGTCCAGGCCAGACACGAAGGAGCGCTTCACTATAGGTGGAAAGCTCTGGCCATGCCGAGAGTGCGCGCTGTAACTGACTGTAATCCAGAGGAAATTTTTCGATAGATACAAAGTGCAATCTTTGATGCGGGGTGGCCGTTTGATCCCAGAGTTGCCACGCCGCGAGAAAGTTTAAACCTGAGCCAAATCCAAGTTCGGCAATTGTAAATCTCTGTCGAACAAGCCAATTTTCAGGCAGCCCGCATCCTTTTAAAAAGACGTCCCGCGTTTCGTCCAAGCCGCCATCTATTGAGAAGTAAATGTCTCCAAATTCTGTCGCCGCAGGGGTATTGGGGCGAGACCAGTCTAATCTTGCTGGGTCTGTTTGCGTCAAGGGACGGGGGTGAGCCATGAGGGACCTGTAGGACAACCGCGCTAGGAGGTCACCTGAATCCCCTTATTTTAGGCCTATTTTCTTCATGTGGCTGGAAAGTCACAAGTGTGAGAGAAACTCAGTATGAGTGCACGCCAGCCCTTGCGTCCGTAAAATAGGCGAGATAACCAAACTATAACCGCGGCAATAATGACCGCAAAACAGCAGATATCTGGGGATACATGATACATCGTTTTTCTTTACTGGCGGCTTCCGCCTCCGCTTTCGCCTTACTCGCTACCGCACCCGCTTTCGCCCAAGATGATGATAGCGATGTTATCATCGTCAGCGCCACGAAACGAAATACAACGCTGCAAGAAACACCTGTTGCTGTAACCGTCACCACATCAGATGTTATTGAGAAAGCGCAAATTCTCGACATTAAGGATCTTCAATCTGTCGTCCCGACCTTCCGCGTGTCGCAGTTGCAAAATGCAGGTAACACTACACTCAGTATTCGCGGCCTCGGAAATGGCGGCAATAATATCGGTATTGAACCTTCAGTTGGTCTATATATTGACGGAGTTTATCGCTCTCGTGCCGCGGCGCAGATTGGTGATTTACCCAAACTCGAGCGCGTCGAGGTTGTTTCCGGACCGCAATCAACTTTATTCGGTAAAAATGCCCCAGTTGGCGTTGTAAGCATTGTCACGGCAAAACCTGAATTCGAAACCAGCGGGTTTGTCGAAGGCGGCGTTGGGAATTTTGATCAACTCTACGCCAAGGGCTATATCACGGGCGGGATTACGGATGATATCGCTGTAAGCTTAGGCGGCGGTTTCCAAGTTCGCGATGGATATTTTGAACCAGCCGAAGGCACGGGCGGTGGAGATTTTAATAATCTAGACCGCTTTAACTTCCGCGCTCAGGCGCTCTGGGAGCCTAATGATGATTTCAGCGCGCGTGTCATTTGGGATCAATCTACACTGGACGAAAATTGTTGCGGCGTGGCAACGGCGATAATTGGGCCGACAGCGGGAATCGTAAATGCACTCGGCGGACGAGTTCCGAGTCAGTCAGCACCTGGAAGTTTTGAGGCCGATCCTTTCGATTTTAGAACGTCTGTGAATGTCCCGCAAACAAATGAAATCGACGATAGCGGAATTTCGCTTCAATTAGATTGGGATGTTGATGTCTTGGGCGGTGCGACATTTACCTCTATCACGGCGAATCGTAAAAACGAATATGACTATTTTGGGGATAGTGATTTTACGAGTTTAGAATTGCTTGAAGACACATTCCAATTTGTGGAAATTGATACGTTCTCGCAAGAGTTCCGCTTAGCCTCAACTGGCGACCAACGTTTGTCTTGGTTGATTGGCGGTTTCTATTCCAATGAAGATATCGAACAGGAATCTGGTTTGGATTATGGCTCTGATTTGCGCGCCTATATTGATGCGCTTGCAACGGGCGGCGCTTCAATCGCCGCGGGTCCTGCCGCGTCTCCTTTGGCCGGCTTCGAACAAATTCTCGGCTTCGCACCGGGAACTTTCTTTGGCGATCAAACGCGAATTGATGAAAACTTTATTCAGGAAAACGAAAGTTGGTCTGTCTTTGGTAGCGTCGATTTTGACGTGACGGATCGCCTGACATTAACCCTTGGCGGTAACTACACGGATGATGCGAAGCAGGTCAGCGCGTCTACAGTCAATAATGATGTCTTTAGTAATTTGTCCCTGACAGGCGCAGATGGCACGCAGATTATTTCGACAGGTCTTTTCCTGAGCGGAAATGCAGCAGCAGGCGTTCCGTCCTTTATGCAAGCGTTAGGTCTGCCTTTCACACCAACGAATTTCCAATCCGCAGCATCAGGGGCCTTTGGACCTGCGGCTCAAGGTTATGTAAATGGTGTTTTGGCGGCTTCGGCGGGCTTGGCGGCCGATACGCAAAACGGGCCTTTAGCGGGCCTCTTGCCGTTGCAGTTCCAACCGCAATTCTTGTCATTCCCGAACTCTGTTGAAGATGGACGGACAAATGATGAAGAGTTCACTTATTCCATCAAAGGGTCATACGAAATTAATGATAATTTTAACGCCTATGTTGGGTATTCAACAGGCTTTAAGGCGTCATCTTTCAACCTGACACGGGACTCGCGCCCATTCCTCGCCGATGGTGCAGCCCTACAAGCAGCTGGACTGCTCCCGAACAACTTCGACCCAGCGACGGGCCGAAATTTCGGAACGCGTTTCTCTGGTCCAGAATCGATTGAACTGATCGAAGCAGGCCTAAAAGCAAAATTCGGCTGGGGCGCTTTCAATGTGGCGATCTTTGATCAGACCGTCGAGAATTTCCAGTCTACGATTTTCCAAGGTACGGGTTTCGTTCTGTCTAATGCGGGTCAGCAATCCACACGCGGTATTGAACTCGACTCGACCTTCACGCCTTTTGAAGGATTGACACTTGGCGTTGCCGGTATTTGGCAAGATCCAGAGTTTGATGACTTCACGGGTGCGCCTGTGGTTGTCGGCGGCGAGCTTGATCTCGCTGACGGCGTTGCCGACGGTGTTGGTGATTTGTCTGGCACGCAACCTGCGGGCATCAATGAACTCGCCGTGACGCTTCAAGCGCAATATGAGTTTGCGCTCTCTGACTCAATCGACGCTTATATCCGCGGTGATTGGCAGTATGAAGATGAGGTACAAGTCGTGAATAATATTGCAGGTGTCTTGCGTGATACCAGCATCTTTAATGGTGCGATTGGCTTCTCACTCGATGAAAGCCTTGATCTCCGGTTCTGGGGCCGCAATCTGTTTAACCACGAAACTTTCACAAGTGCCTTCCCGGGTGTTGTGCAAGCTGGAACCGTCAATGCTTACCCAAATCAGCCAAGAACCTATGGCGTGAGTTTACGGAAGAGCTTCTAAGCCAAGCTTATATTATTAAATTCAGAAGGCGGCCTCGATAGGCCGCCTTTTTTATACCTTAAACCGCGTTCCCGCTGCCGGCGGGGTTTCTCCACCGCCTGCAAAACATTGCGCATGTGTCATCCATTCGTCCGCAATATCGCCAATCATCACCAGCTCCGTGTCTTTGATATTTCGGCATTGGGTCACAACCTGAGAAAACTCCGTAGCCGAGCCTGAGATTTTATTATCGGATTGCGGCACGTTCCACGTCCAAATTTCGCCAGACGGAGAGGTCAGCTCGACATAAGGTTTTGGCGATGGCGGCGTTTTGCCTCTCACCCGGAAGGACCATGAAAAGGTTGTCACGCCGATATGGGCGACATTTTTCAAGCGGTCCGCATTTTCTCGTTCGACGCCTAGGCTGTCGAAGATAGCTTGCGCATGGGCCCAATGCTCCATTTGCCGCGCGATAATACAGGACCGAACGGACATGTCTGGGCCGACCCATTTGACCCTATCGTCAGGGTCTGCGGCGTGAAACCGCGCGGCCATCTCTGGGAAATAGCCTGCCCATGCGGAAAATATTTCGACGTCACTCTGGCCTTTGAAATACTCGGCTTGTAGCTCTGTATGGCTTCGACCCGCGCTTATCTGGGTCATAGTGGCTGCCATAAGCTTCATGAAAGCCGCAGGGTCATTCAAAGACAAATCCGCGGCGATGTTCCATAAATGCAAATGCCCTATAATGTCACCGATGGTCCAGGCCTTAAATTGGGAGACCCGGTCAAAAACCGTCTCATCCTTGTCTTTTAAAAGCGCGCAAATCTGCTCACATTCGGCTTTAAAATCGAGGGCTTCTGGGGTCATGGGTGCGCCTCCTTTACAAATTGGCTGCTGCGTCAGGGCCGCAGTTTCTGTCTCTCAGCCCTATCATGGCTTTTTTGGACTTTGATTTCCGCTAAGATAGGACCTCACACAGCTTCGAAGATAAACGCATTCCGCGCCTTGACACCCGCGTATGACTGAATAGTAATTTATTGGAATTGAATAGGCTTCAAGCGGTGTTAGTCAAGACGGCGCTAAAAGGTCAATGTATTCGCGGGGAGAGCGAAAGACATGGCATCGAAGCTGGCACACATTAAAAAATAATCGCCAGCTTTGATGCTATGTCATCTTCCATCTCAGTAATTTGCAACACACGGTCCTTACATGATTTCTGTTGAAGATTTTGCACGGGACGCAGAAAAATGGTTCGCGGAACATACACCGCGGGACGTCGATTTTATGTTGCCGCTCACCTTTATGGAGGTTGGTACCGATCAGCAATTTGAGTTTTTGCAAAACTGGCAGCGGCAGGTCTATGACGCTGGGTTTCTCGGCGCGGCCTGGCCGTCGGCATATGGCGGCGGCGGATTAACGGACGCGCATCAATCGGCGGCGACGAAAATTATGCGTGAGCATAATGTGCCAATCATGATGAATACAATCGGCCTCTCATGGGCAGGTCCGCTTATTTTGGATATGGGATCAGAGGCGCATAAGAACAAATATATCAAAGGCATATTGTCCGCCGAGGATATTTGGTGTCAGGGCTTCTCTGAGCCTGAGCATGGGTCTGATCTTGGGAATGCGCAGTTGCGGGCGGTCCGCGACGGCGATGAGTATATTCTCAACGGTTCTAAAATATGGACCACTCATGGTCACTACAGCAAATATATGATCCTTCTGGCGCGCACCGATACGAATACGCAGAATAAATATGCGGGGCTTTCCTTTATTCTCACCCCCATGCGCGTGCCTGGAATTCACACGCAGAAAATCCGGAAACTGACAGGCGAGCATGGCTTTACCCAAACATTTTTCGAAGACGCACGTGTGCCTGCCGACGGGTTGATGGGGGCGGAAGGCATGGGCTGGAAAATTGCTATGAAAACCTTGGAGTTTGAACGCGGCGCTCGCGGCGGACAGGCAGGTGGATTTTCTGTAACCGAACCTGACCCGTTAGAGATTTTAAATCTCGCGCGCGAAAGCGGCCAGCTTGAAGACCCTGTCGTGCAAGATGATTTGGTTGATTTCATCATTGAGGCGCAGGCGTTGAATTTAAATGGACAGCGCGCGAAAATAGGCGCGCTTGTGCGAGATAACCCCGCAGGTCTCCCCTTGATAAATAAACTCACCAAGTCTGAATTTGCGCGCGAGATTAATCAATATGCCCTGACCCTGCAGGGGGCGCGCAGCGCCTATTATGTGGATGAGCCGAATGCGGTGGATGGCGGATGGTGGCATCGCGCTTATCTTAACGCATTCTCTGCCACGATTGGCGGCGGGACCTCCCAAATTCAGCGCAATATTATAGGCGAGCATGTGCTGGGCCTACCGAAGAGCACATAATGGGAGTTGACGTCAAAGCCATGGGCCGCCTTGGGATTACCGAGGAACAGGTCACCTTCATGGATATCGCGGAGCGTTTTTGCCGTGATAATAGCTCCATTGCCGCCGTGCGGGAGAGGATGGCGGGGGAGGCAGACGTTGATAGCCAGGCCTTAAACTCCCTGTCTGAAATGGGATGGTTCGGCATCGCGCTGCCGGAGGAATATGGTGGTGTTGGCTTAAGTCTCGCCGAGGCTGTGCCCGTGGCCGAGCAGATTGGGCGGCGTCTGATGATGGTGCCCTTCATACCAACGACAGTGGCTGCCCAAGCTATTTTGGTGGGCGGGACAGAAGATCAGAAACGAAACTACCTCCCTAAAATCGCCAAGCAGGGTGGGGCCACTTTGGCATTATCAGAAGCCAATGGGTCATTTGCACTGGCGAATATTGACGCGGCTGCGCAGGAGACAAAAGCGGGATTTATTCTATCGGGGCAGAAAATATTAGTGGAGGGGCTCGCCGACTCACAGATTTTAATTCTGACCGCCAAGCTCAAAGGACAGGTCAGTCTTTTCATCTGCGAAACGCAAAATATTCCCGCATCGGCACGCAGGCGGGAAATCCTAATTGATGAAACCAAGCGCAGCTATACGCTGCAACTGGACGGGGTTACCTTACCGAGAACTGCGCTTATGGATTCGTCCAAAGCAAAAGCCGCCTTGCAGAGAATTGATTTGGCGGCCAATCTTCTGGCGAGCGCAGAACAAATTGGCGCGGCGAAATCCTGTATTGATTACACGGTGGAATATTTAGGCACGCGCAAACAATTTGGAAAATATATCGGCTCCTATCAAGCGCTGAAACACACCACCGTTGACGCTTATGTCGGCTATGAAAAAGCGCGTAGCCTGCTTTATGCGGCGGCGCATAATTTCGAAGACCAAGGTAAAGGCGAAATCGCGACGCGCATGGCGGCGGTTGCGGCCGGGCGAGCGCTTTCTTTTGCGGCGGACCGCGCTATTCAATTCCACGGCGGGTTTGGTTTCACCTATGACTGCGACGCGCATCTCTACAGACGCCGCGCCATTTTCCATGATAGTCTTTTTGGAAACGCCCGCTGGCATAAGAAGAAGTTAGCGTCGCTCTTATTCAACTAAGCGTGAGAGGATAACACGCCGCATTTCAAAAAACTCTACTGTGTGATAGCACCGACTCATGACGGAAACTCAAATTAGATTAGGGGTCTTTCTCGGCGTGTTAATTGCGATGAGCGCGCTTGAAGCGCTGTTCCCCGCGCGAGACCGTGTGCAAACACGCGGGCGGCGCTGGGTCACAAATTTTGGTCTTGTTGTCATTGATACGCTGTCGATTCGCCTGCTCTTCCCTATTATTGCTGTGGGCGCCGCGCTTTGGGCGCAAACCCGCGGCTGGGGCATTTTGAACCTCGCCGCCATACCTCTTTGGATTAAAGTTCTTATAGGGGTCATCGTGCTGGATATGATGATTTATTGGCAACATGTTGCCTTCCACCGCATCCCACTTCTGTGGCGGCTGCATAAGGTCCACCATGCCGATAGGGATTTAGATGCGAGCTCGGGTCTGCGATTTCACCCCGTCGAAATTATCATATCTATGCTCTATAAAATGAGTGTCGTTATCTTGTTAGGCGCGCCTGTATTGGCGGTAATAATTTTTGAAATTATTCTAAATGCCTGCGCGGTGTTTAACCATGCGAATGTCCGCTTGCCGCGCTGGGTTGAGCGACCCTTGCGGCTTGTGATGGTCACGCCTGCGCTGCACCGTATCCATCACTCCGTTATCGAGCGGGAGACAAATTCAAATTACGGATTTTCCGTTATCTGGTGGGATAAAATTTTTAAATCCTATACCGACGCGCCCAAAGGCGAGCTGACGCTAGGCCTGAGTGAATATCAGACAGATGCACCCTCAGGACTTATGTGGAGCCTAATCGCGCCATTTAAACGCAATTAGATTATTCGACAGTGACAGATTTCGCGAGGTTGCGCGGCTGGTCAACGTCTGTCCCCAAGGCAACGGCGGTATGATAGGCGAGCAGCTGCATTGCGACTGTTGTCAGAAGCGGCGCAACGAAAGGATCTGAAGTCGGTATAATAATTAAATCATCCGCCATAGACGCGCCAGTTTTCGCGCCTTCAACATCTGTTACTAATGTCACCCGCGCGCCGCGAGAGGCGACTTCTTGTAGGTTCGAGACTGTTTTCTCATACAACTCATCCATCGGTGCCAGAACGATGACCGGCGTCCCGTCTTCGATCAGGGCAATCGGGCCGTGTTTTAGCTCGCCGGCCGCATAACCTTCGGCGTGAATATAGGCGATTTCTTTAATTTTTAGCGCCCCCTCATAGGCGATCGGCACTTGCGCGCCGCGGCCCAAATAAAAGGCGGAACGCGACGGCGCGAGGGTCTTCGCCATTTCGGCGATGATCGTATCGAGCTCCAAAGCCTCAGTAATCAGGCGCGGTACAGAGACGAGCTCCGCTGTCAATCGCGTGATTTCCGCATCGCTTTGTGTGCCGCGTGTTTTTGCGGCAGATAAAGCCAAAGCGGCCAAAGCTGTGAGCTGTGCTGTAAAAGCTTTTGTCGAGGCGACACCGATTTCAGGTCCCGCGAGGATAGGCATAGAAATATCGGCTTCGCGCGCCATCGTTGACGTCATGACATTGACGAGGGCTGCCGTGGTCAATCCGTTTTCTTTGCAGTAACGAAGTGCTGCCAACGTGTCCGCTGTTTCGCCCGATTGCGAAATCGCAATGAAAAGCGACCGCTCATTCAGAACGGGGCGGCGATAGCGGAATTCAGAGGCTACATCGATATCAACGGCAATCCCCGCGACCTGTTCGAACCAATATTTTGCAACGGCCCCCGCATAATAGGCGGTTCCGCAAGCAATCAAAATGATACGGTCGAACTTAGTGAAATCCAAAGCGGGCGCAAGTTCAGGGCCAGTAACAGGACGTGTCCGGTCGGCATTGAGATAATGGGTCAGTGTCCGCGTAATAATTTCAGGCTGTTCATAGATTTCTTTGACCATGAAATGGGGATATTTCCCTTTCTCGGCGACGGCGGGACCGCCCTTGATAATCGTGATGTCGCGGTTAACAGGTGCATCGGTTTCGTCGAAAATTTGATATCCAAAAGGACGAAGAATGGCCCAATCGCCTTCTTCTAAGTAAATTAGCTGACTTGTCAGCTGTGCCATCGCCATCGCGTCAGAGCCTAAGAAATGCTCTGTTCCGTCAGGTCCAATCCCTAGCGCGAGGGGTGAGCCCGCACGCGCGCAGAAAATCTCATTTGGATTATCATCGATGATTAAGCCAAACGCATAGGCCCCTTTGAGGCGTTTTAAAGTGGCGGCAAAGGCGTCTTTCGGCGAATAGCCTTTGGCCAGCTCAATATCGACCAAATGTGCCACAACCTCAGTATCCGTGTCAGAAACAAATTCGCGCGTGGCGGAAAGCTCTTCACGAAGCTCAAGGTAATTTTCGATGATACCATTATGCACAACGGCGACGCGGCCCGACCTGTGCGGGTGCGCATTTTCCTCGGTTGGCGCGCCGTGCGTCGCCCAACGCGTATGGGCGATGCCGATTTGACCATCCATCACATCGCGTGAGATTTTAGCTTCCAGATTGCGAATTTTGCCTTTTGCCCGACGCCGGTCAAGCGAGCCATTCGTCAAGACGGCAATGCCTGAACTGTCATAGCCACGATACTCCAAGCGCTTCAGACCGTCGATAAGACGGTCCGTCACCTGACCTTGACCTGCAATACCGATAATGCCGCACATATATCTAGCCTTTTACACTTTGATTTACTGCGCTTTTACACATAAAATCTTCAATAGTGATTAAGCCCGCCTAAGAAATATATTTATGGTAAAATATGGCTAAAGTTTGGCGGGTGGGCCTCCTTATGCGTCGACTGTGTCGTCGATTTCAGCACTCCATTCGCCCTTACTCGCCAGACCATTCATCCGTGCGCGATGATTAAAGGCGGTTTGTGCGGCGTCATAATTTGCAGCATCACCCTTCCAGGCAAAGAGAGCAGATTGCTGTAGGGCGCGGCCATATGAATAGGTGAGTTTCCACGGGAATCCGCCAATCTTATTCATCATGTCCAAATTGCGGGTCGCTTCCTCATTGGCTTGTCCGCCAGAAAGGAAGGCAATGCCAGGAACCGCAGAAGGCACCGTATCCTTAAGAACCTGAATTGTACGCTCAGCGATCTCTTGGCGAGAGGGCTGCTCAGCACATAGCTTACCCGCCACGACCATATTTGGCTTTAAAACTATACCTTCTAACGCCACACCTTGCTCATAAAGCTCCGTGAAGAGTGAATTAAGGGTCTTCCTCGTGACCTCATGGCAGCGTTCAACGGAATGATATCCGCCCATAAGGATCTCTGGCTCGACAATGGGGACAATGCCCGCTTCTTGGCAGAGCGCTGCATAGCGTCCCAAGGCGTGGTTATTCGCCTTTAGCCCACCGCGTGTCGGGGTTTGGCCGACATATTGATCAGGATGAGAAATCTCAATCACCGCGCGCCATTTTGCAAAACGGGCGCCGAGCTCGTAATATTCAGCAAGGCGTTCGCGAAGACCGTCGAGGCCTTGCGTGATGGTTTCGCCTGGACGTCCCGCGAGCGGCGTGATGCCCTTATCGACTTTGATGCCAGGAATTGCGCCCGCATCTTGGATAAGTTTAACGAAGGGCGTACCGTCTTTTGCAGATTGGCGGATAGTTTCATCGAATAGGATTACGCCGCTAATATAATCATTCATCGCAGGCTGCGTTCTGAAAAGCATTTCCCGCCAATCGCGGCGATTATCCTCATTATTCTCTGCGCCAATAGAGGCCAGACGCTTTCCGATAGTACCCGTACTTTCGTCAGCGGCCAGAATGCCCGTGCCAGGTTCGACCATCTTGACGGCAATTTTATTTAGAGCTTGGATATCCATGATATATTCCGATTTAGGCGTTGGATTGAGATTTGAGAATTTCGACACCAGGGAGCGCTTTACCTTCCATCCATTCAAGGAAGGCCCCGCCTGCAGTCGATATAAAGGTGAATTCATCTAATACATCCGCGAGCGCGAGTGCGGCGACTGTATCTCCACCGCCAGCGACCGCGGTGAGCGACCCACGACGGCAGAATTTCGCGGCATATTTCGCACATTCAATGGTAGACGTATCAAAGGGTGGTAGTTCGAAAGCGCCAAGAGGTCCGTTCCAGATAAGCGTTTCGGACGCGTCCATAGCGTCCAATATGGTGGAGACTGTTTGTGGGCCCGCGTCCAAAATCATTTCATGTGGCAGAACTTCATTCAGTCCGCAAACGCGGCTGTCTGCATGAGCTCTAAATTCTGTAGCGGTAACAACATCGACGGGTAAAATAATATGGCAATTTTCTTTTTCCGCGGCCGCCAGAATATCCAAAGCTTTCGCCTTGAGATCTTTTTCACAAAGAGAGCCGCCGACATCATGGCCTTGCGCAAATAAGAATGTGTTTGCCATGCCGCCGCCAATTACAAGCGTATCCAGGCGGGAGACGAGGTTTTCGAGTAGGTCGATTTTTGTACTGACCTTTGCCCCGCCGACAATCGCCATGACAGGTGTCTTGGGATGATCAAGCGCCGCTGCCAAATGATCGAGCTCGCGTTCCATCGCCAGCCCCGCATAAGCGGGCAGGTAGTTTCCAACCACCGCGCTGCTTGCGTGATTACGGTGAGAGGCAGAAAAGGCATCCATAACAAAGAGGTCACCAAGGCTGGCAAGAAATTGCGCCATTTTTGGATCGCCCTGTGTTTCCATGTGAGAAAAACGCGTATTCTCAACGAGGATAATGGCGTCTTGAGCCATATTTGCGATAGAGTCTGCGCTAGGCTTTTCGACAAAACTTACTGATTTTCCAATAGCAGCTTCTAAGGTGGGAACGATGAAGCGAAGCGACATCTCCGGATTTGGCTGACCTTTCGGGCGGCCAAAATGCGAGAGCAACACAATTTTCGCGCCACTATCTTGTAGATATTTTATCGTCGGAAGCGCCGAACGAATACGTGTATCATCGGTGATTTTCCCGTCCCCATCACGCGGGACATTAAAATCGACACGAACGAGGGCTGTCTTGCCTTTTAGCTCGGCGGTTTCTAATCGGTTGAAGCTCATGCTGCGGTTTCCATATTTGTACCCATTTCTCGGGCGACATCTATCATACGGTTCGCAAAACCCCACTCATTATCATACCACGCAATGATTTTTACCAGGTCGCCGTCCATGTCTTTCGTTAGCAAAGAGGCAAAGGTCGCGCTATGCGGGTCATGGTTTAAATCAGAGCTGACGAGCGGATTCTCGGAAAAGCAAATCACGCCCTTCATTAGGTCGTTCGCGGCTTCTTTCATGACCGTGTTCACTTCATTGGCAGAGGTGCGCATTTCCGGCTGAAAGGCCAGGTCCACCATGGAGACATTCGCCGTTGGGACCCGCACAGCGGAGCCAGACAGACGGCCCTGCAGCTCAGGAATCACGAGCCCCACCGCTTTGGCCGCGCCAGTTGACGTCGGAATCATGTTTAGACCCGCGGCGCGGGCGCGGTATAAATCCTTGTGAGAATTGTCTAAAATCCGTTGGTCTTGGGTATAGGCATGCACAGTTGTCATAAAGCCGCGGCGAATGCCTACAGTATCCATCAGAACTTTCGCGACAGGCGCAAGACAATTGGTTGTGCAAGAGGCGCAAGACACAACCCTATCTTCGGCGGTTAAAGCCGTGTGATTCACCCCGTAAACGATGGTCTTATCAACATTTTGACCCGGCGCGGAAATCAGGACCGCTTTGGCGCCCGCTTTCAAATGAGGCTGCACACCCTCTTTTGAGCGAAAAATGCCCGTACATTCCATGACGATATCAATACCCATGCCGCCCCAATCGACCGCCCCCGGATCGCGGTGATGGCTCATCGCTACGCGGGTGCCATCATATTCTATAAAGCCGTTACTGACCTCGACAGCAGGCGCGAAACGCCCGTGCACACTGTCATAACGGAGCAAGTGAGCGGAGGTTTCGATTGCGCCAGGGGAGTTGATGGCGACGAGTTCGACATCTTTGACGTTATATTCGCTGAGCGCGCGCGCAACGAGACGGCCAATACGGCCAAACCCATTTATGCCAATCCTAATCGTCATTTTAGTCCAATTCCGTTTGCGCCCAAGGAATCTAGAAGTTGAAATCCAATGGGCAGGCTTTGCCAACAAGTCAATATAATCTACTTGTCCTAAAGCGATTTGCGGGCCATTCTATGACAATAATCAGTAGATTAGGTTAATTAGATGAATGACAGCGCTGACATAAAATCTGCAGAGACAGCTCTCAAAGATTCCCTTGATTCGCTTGAGGCGGGGCTCGCCGACCTCTTGTCTCGCATGCAGAGTTTAGAGACGCGTTCGCAAGACAGTGAGGCCTTTCGCGAGGACCGCGTTAAATTGGCGGGGCAGCTGGATGAAATGGCGGCGCAAGCGGAGACGGCCAAGAATAGACTGGCCGAGCGTGAGGCGCAATTTTCTAAATTAACGCAAGAGAGTGAAGCCGAGCTGGACCGCGTGATGGCGATTGTTCGCGGGGCACTCGAAAAGCGCGCAGGGGCTTAATATGGGTAAAGTAAGCTTAGACATAAATGGCCGTAAATATGCCATGGGATGTGAAGACGGCGAAGAAGACCGTTTGCTGCGCCTCGGGCAAAAACTTGATGACCGCGTCTCGCAAATGGCTAATCAATTTGGCCAAATCGGCGATTTACGGCTTCTCGTCATGGCGGGTATTACCTTGATGGATGAGGTGGAAGATACAATCGAGAACGTTGATTTGCGCGTTGATGCGCGGGCGGCGGGCCTGCGAAAAGAACGTGACGCCGCGACGCTGGCGAGCGCAAAGAGCCAAGCGGATGCGGCCAAAGCGCTGAGTGCGGCGGCGGAACGCATCGCTGGGCTGGCAGAAAAATTAAAGGGATAAGGCGGGACGCCTACGCCTCGGGGTTGTTTGAAAGATGCCCTATCGCCGACACCCTTAAACCCGCGAGACGGGGACCGAAAAAGGAGCCCTGATATGCCCAAGACCATGAAAACCCGCGCCGCCGTCGCTTTTGCGCCTAATCAACCGCTCGAAATCGTCGAGGTTGATTTACAGCGCCCCAAGGCGGGGGAAGTTCTGATTGAAATCATGGCGACGGGGATTTGCCATACGGATGCTTACACGCTGGACGGTCTGGACAGTGAAGGGCTCTTTCCCTGTATCCTCGGCCATGAAGGCGCGGGCATCGTGCGGGAAATCGGGGACGGCGTAAAATCTGTGGCGGTAGGCGATCACGTTATTCCGCTCTACACGCCCGAATGCCGCGAATGTAAATCTTGCCTTTCGGGGAAAACCAATCTCTGCACCGCCATTCGCGCGACGCAGGGCAAAGGCGTGATGCCCGATGGCACTTCGCGCTTTTCCTATAAGGGCGAGACGATTTATCATTATATGGGCTGTTCGACCTTTGCTAATCACACGGTTCTGCCCGAAATCGCTGTGGCGAAAATCCGTGAAGACGCGCCCTTTGACAAAAGCTGCTATATTGGCTGCGGCGTGACAACGGGTGTGGGCGCGGTGACAAATACGGCCAAGGTTGAGCCGGGCGCGAATGTAATTGTTTTTGGTCTCGGCGGGATTGGGCTGAATGTCCTACAGGCCGCGCGTATGGTCGGGGCGGATAAAATCATCGGCGTGGATATTAATGACGATAAAAAGGACTGGGGCGAGCGCTTTGGCATGACCCATTTCGTCAATCCGAAAGAGGTTGAGGGTGACCTCGTCGCCCATTTAGTTGAGCTCACCGGGGGCGGCGCGGATTACACATTTGACTGTACGGGCAATACGGATGTGATGCGCGACGCGCTAGAGGCCTGCCATCGCGGCTGGGGCGTGTCCGTTGTCATCGGCGTGGCCGAAGCGGGCAAAGAAATTGCGACCCGCCCGTTTCAGCTCGTCACAGGCCGCGTCTGGAAAGGCACTGCATTCGGCGGCGCCAAGGGCCGCACCGACGTCCCGAAAATCGTCGATTGGTATATGAACGGCAAAATCGAAATCGACCCGATGATTACCCATGTGCTGAAGCTAAAGGATATTAATGAGGCGTTTGATTTGATGCATGAAGGCAAGAGCATTCGAAGCGTTGTGGTGTATTGAGATGGGAAATTTTGCAGCATTAGTTGGTTGTCCATCCAAGGAAGCCGCCCAAACGCAAAACCATTGGTCCCACTATTGGGATGAGGACCTATTCGAGAAAACAGGATGGGGGCCGGTGTGGCTGTCTAAATATTGTATTGGCGGTTTTTGGTTAGGGTGTTTCTCGCCAGAGGACGAAATTCTTATTGATCGCGATGATGAGGAAGATGGCCTTCCTCCATTCGTTGGCTACTTTACGTCTATTGAAACAGCGATAGAGCGCCTGACAAACCGGAAGACCGCTATCTTGTCGCTTACACCCGAAGGGCTTCGCGACTCTTATTCCGAGCTATATGACACTTGGGTGCAGACACTCTCCACGCAATTCAAAACGGGCATATTTTTGGATTGTGATGATATATTTGGCATGATTGGTCATGAAGAGGGATCGGACGAACTCCGCAGACATGTTGCGCGAATGGCTTCATTAAAGCCTGATGACGATGACTTTGATGTCATTGATTTTGGTTTAACTGGCTTGCTTAGCGTTGGCGAGATATCTGCAAATGGCGCGAAGACAACTTCGGCAGAACAGCTTGCCAAAGATTGGCAATATTCTGTCACTGCGGACCCGGCGGTCGAATCTGAGGCTTGGCCCCCAGAAATAACTCCGGCAGAATTGGTGTTTGCAAAAAAGATAATATCTGACACCCTCGAGAAACACTCACGAAAATCAACCAAGTCCGTGCCTGCGCGTAAACCTTGGTGGAAGTTTTGGTAAAAAGGAGAAACCCAATGTTCACACATGTTATGGTCGGGGCGAATGATATTGATGCCGCCGAGAAATTTTATACGGCGGCTTTGGGCGCTTTAGGTATTAAAGGCGGGCGTCAGGGCGATCGATGTTTTTACGGCGCATTTGGCTCCGGCGCTTTTGGCGTGGGTAAACCGCGTGACGGCGAAGCCGCCACCCAAGCTAATGGCGGCACGATTGGATTTGAAGCAAAATCGCGCGCGGATATTGATGCCTTTCACGCGGCGGGCTGCGCCAATGGCGGAACATGCGAAGGCGAACCGGGGGAACGCGGCGGCGCGCCGGGATCCCCTTACGGCGCTTACTTACGCGATCCGGAAGGCAATAAAATCTGCGCCTTTACGACGGCTAAATAGCCAAGGAAAAATGGAAACCCTCTCCCTCAATAGATCTCATGGCGGCACGCAAGGTGTGTACCGCCATGACAGCGCGGCGACGGGCACGCCGATGACATTTTCGGTCTTTGTCCCCGATAGCGCGCATGGGAAAAAAGGCCCGCTTCCCGTTTTGACCTATCTGTCGGGCCTGACTTGTACCCACGCCAATGTCACGGAAAAGGGCGAATTTCGCGCGGCCTGCGCGCAACATGATATTATATTCGTCGCCCCTGACACCTCTCCGCGCGGGGACGACGTCGCCGATGATGAGGCCTATGATTTCGGCAAAGGTGCTGGGTTTTACGTCGATGCCACACAGGCGCCTTTCGCTAGGCATTATAAAATGCGCGATTATATCGAGCGCGATTTGCGCGATATTATTGCAGAGAATTTCCCCGTGGATATGTCGCGCCAAGGCATCATGGGGCATTCTATGGGCGGGCATGGCGCGCTGACCATTGGTCTGCGTCACCCGCGAAGCTATCGGTCTATTTCGGCCTTTGCGCCGATTTGCCATCCGTCCGATGTGCCCTGGGGGCAAAAAGCGCTGACGGGATATTTAGGCGAGGACCGCGCGGCGTGGCGGCAATATGATGCCATCAGCCTCATAGAAGACGGCGCGCGTACGGCACAAATACTGGTCGACCAAGGCACGGAAGATCAATTCCTGAAAGAGCAACTGCGCCCCGAAGCCCTAGAGGCCGCCTGTAAAGCGGCGGGCATTAAACTGACGCTGCGCATGCAGCCCGGCTATGATCATTCTTATTATTTCATCTCAAGCTTTATGGCCGAGCATATTGCGTGGCACGCGGCGGCGCTGAAACGCTAATCGGCTTTGGAACGCTAATCGGATTTGGAATCTTGGCGGGCTTTGCGGTAAATTTTCTCGGCCTGACCAGCGATGAAACTGCGCGGGGCGAGTTTTGAAAATCCTGCGATGAGTTTATTTTGCGCGCCCGGCACGCAGAGTGCCGGCATTTTATCATAGGCTTTAACCGCCGCCGCCGCGACGCTTTCCACGGGGGCGAGGTCTTTTTCTAGGGCTTTCATGGCGGGAATATCCGTCATTTCGGTTTTAATTCCGCCGGGCGCAAAGACGCCAACTTTTATCCCTTCATGTTTTAACTCTTCGCGCAAAGACAGGCCGAAATTTATCATAAAGGCTTTGGTGCCCGCATAGACGGCTTGATAGGGCAGTGGCGTCAGCCCGCCGAGGCTCGCGATGATGAGGATGCGGCCTTGGCTTTGTTTCAAATTTGGTAGCAGCGCGCGTATCAGCTGCACATTGGCACCCACATTAGTTTGAATGAGCGCGTTATCTGTCTCATAATCTCCCGACGTAAAGTCATCGGCAAATGTGATACCCGCATTTAAAATGACGCCCGATAGGGCAGGCATATTTGCGCAAGCCAAAGTGATATTGTCTGGCGAAGATAAATCCAGCGCGAGGCCTGTGATGTCGCTGCGCGCCTCTAATGCCGTCAGTCGGTTTTGTCGCCGCCCGCTGGCCAAAATAGACTCGCCGCGCGCAGCCATTTGCAGGGCTATTTCTCGTCCCAGGCCAGAGGTCGCCCCTGTAATTAAAATTTTTGACTGCGATGCCATATGCGCGTTGAACAAGCTTTTGCGCCGCAAAGCAAGTCGCCAGGGACAGGCGGTAAAAAGGTTTTCCTCGCGCCGCCTAAATTCGCGGTGGACCTACCCTAGTGACGCTCGGTATGGCTGAGGCATGACATCTTTGACTTCAGTTTCTGACGACCTGACATTCGCGCTCTCCAATAGGCATTTTTCCTATGTGTTTGGCGTGACGCCAGAGGGACATCTCGAAAATATTTATTATGGCGGCGCATTATCTGACCCGCTGAATGCGCCGCTTCATTATCGCCGCATCACTCGTCATGCTGCCACCATATTTGAGGATAGCCCAAATTATAGCCTGTCGGATATGCCCCAAGACTACCCCAGTTCTGGACGATCGGATTACCGCTATCCTGCGGTGGGCGGCGTGAATGCTGATGGGAATTCTGTGTTCTCTTTAGCCTATGTCTCGCATCGCACCGTTTTGGAAAAGCCCGCACTCCCCGATTTACCGTCCGCGCGCGGCGGCGGGTCAGAGAGCCTTATCGTGACGCTTGAAGACGCCCTGCAAAAACTGCGGGTCGAATTGATCTATACGATCTGGGAGGACTACGGCGTTATCGCCCGTTCGGCGCAATTTGAAAATTTTGGGGAGGGCGATATTCAGCTGCATCAGGCATTTTCGACAGCGCTAGTTTTCCCCGCCGATGCTTATGACATTCAGCATTTTCACGGGACATGGTCGCGAGAATTTAACGAGGAACGTATCGCCGTGCCGCAGGGCCGTTTCGTCGTCGAGAGCGCACGGGGCACATCTAGCGCCGCGCATAGTCCCTATGTCGCGCTCCTGCAAAAAGGGGCGAGTGAAACGCAAGGCCGCTGCTATGGGACGACATTGGTCTATTCTGGCAATTTTTCCATTCAGGTCGAGACAGGTGAATTTGGGAATATCCGCCTGTTGGCGGGAATCAATCCGACTAATTTTCGCTGGTTACTGAAAGCGGGAACACGGTTTTCAACCCCCGAAGCGCTTCATGGGTTTTCGGATAAAGGGCTCGGCGGGCTCTCCGCGCGGTGGCATGATTTCATCCGAGATAAACTCTCGCCCGCGCGGTTCAAAGATAGGCCGCGCCCGACCTATATCAACACATGGGAAGCGGCCTATTTTGATGTGACAGAAGAGAAGGTCTTGGCGCTGGCGGAGAAAGCCGCGGCCATTGGCATTGAGATGTTGGTGCTAGATGATGGCTGGTTTGAAGGGCGCAAGGATGATCAATCGGCCTTGGGGGATTGGCGCGCAGATAGGGTTCGGTTCCCCTCGGGGATTCCCGCACTGGCGGCAAAGGTGAAAGCCAAGGGGCTGAAATTTGGTATTTGGTTTGAACCCGAAATGGTCAGCCCCAATAGTCAATTATTTAAAGCGCATCCAAATTGGATATTGCATGTCCCAGGGCGAAAGCCGTCTTTAGGCCGCAATCAATTGACGCTGGATTTGTCGCGGACCGAGGTTCAGGACTACCTCTTCACGGCTTTGGATGATATCCTGTCTTGCGGCGATATTGACTATGTCAAATGGGACATGAACCGCAATATGACGGAAGTCGGCAGCGGCGCCCTGCCGCCAAATCAGCAGTTGGAAACGGCGCATAGATATATGCTGGGCCTCTATAAGTTGCTGGGCCGCCTGACAGATAAATATCCGGAAGTGCTGTTTGAAAATTGCGCCTCTGGCGGCAATCGTTTTGACCTCGGGATGCTCTCCTTTATGGCGCAAGGCTGGGTGTCGGATATGTGTGACCCTATCGGGCGTTTGCCAATTATTGGCGGGGCGTCATACCTCTTTCCGATGGATGTTCTGGCCGCCTATATTGGCCCGTCTCCTAATCATCAAAATGGCCGTATATCCTCTATTCGCACGCGGTTTAATGCGGGCGCTTTTTGCGCCGCGCGAGGCGTCTCTCTCTCGGAAGCGGAGATCGACGCGCATGCGGCAGAAATCCGAGACTATATGGCCTTCGCCAAAGAAACTGCAGGCGATATGCTGGGCGGACGGTTTTACCGTCTCAAAACCACGGAGACTGAAACCCTCTGGCAATATGTGACAGCGGATGAAGCAACAGTTTACTTAGCCTATTTTCATATATTATCTGCGCCGAACCTGCCATTTCGCCGCGCCTATTTTACAGGGCTCGACCCGCTCGCAGACTATAAATTAGAGGAAGATGGCGAGATATATCGCGGTGATGCTTTGATGCAATCGGGATTGCCTTTGCCGCAGGTCTCGACGGGGCAGAGCTCTAGCAAGATACGCTATATGCCAGACGGAGATTTCAGCTCCCACCTATTTGTATTCCGCAAAACATAGGCGTAAGCCTGTGTGAGACACGCTGCTAATCGCGGTAAAAGGGACCGAATATGACTCTCAATTTGACGCAATTCTCCGTATTCCTGGTCCTGAGCGCATTGATTGCCTTTGCGACATATTGGACCTGCCGCGGCAGTGCCTCGCGCGGAAATGTGGACGGGGGAGAGCGAGATTACTTCCTCGCGGGCGGCGGATTGAAATGGTACTTTGTCGCGGGCTCAATTACCCTGACAAATCTCTCGACCGATCAACTGGTGGGAATGAACGGCGCGCAAATGGCTTTGATTGCGTGGTGGGAATTGGCAGCCGTCTTTGGGCTGCTCATGCTGACCTTCATCTTCATTCCCGTTTATTATAAATATAATTGCACGACGACGACAGAGCTCCTCGAGAAGCGCTATAATAATCCGCATATCCGCGCGCTTATTTCTCTTCTTTTTCTTCTCGGGAATATCTTCATTTTCCTCCCCGCCATATTATATGGCGGCTCACTGTTCATGAGCAATCTCTTCGGCTTGGATATTAGCCTGTATACCATTGCGGCGCTCTTCGCCCTTGTCGGCTCTGCCTATGCGATATTTGGCGGGCTGCGCGCCGTGGCCGTATCAGATAGTTTTTCGGGCATTCTTTTATTGGGGCTTGCGATTACCGTCACACTTATCGCGCTAAATGCTATTGGGTGGGATTTTTCTGGTATCCCAAAAGACCGCCTGACTCTAATTGGCGCGCCAGAGAGCGATATCCCATTTGCGACCTTATTCACGGGGATGATTTTTATTCAGATGTTTTATTGGTCAACCAATCAGACCATCACCCAGCGCGCCATGGCGAGCCCTAGCGTTGGCGAGGCTCAAAAGGGTATTCTTGCGGCGGCGGCTATTCGTTTATTGATTATCCCGCCCATCATTGTTTTGCCTGGTATTGTCGCTTTCAAACTCTATGGCGATATTGGGGACGCGACCTATGGCCGCTTAGTGGGCGACATCTTACCGACGTTCCTATCGGGGGCCTTTGCCGCCGCCATAGCCGCAGCGGTGTTGACGACATTTAATTCTATTTTGAATGCGTCCGCCGCCTTATGGGTGATGGATATTCACGAAACCTATGTGAACAAGAGGCCGAATATTAAACGGCTCTCGCTTTGGGTGTCTGTGGTCATGGTTATCCTCGGATTTGCCATGATTCCGATTTTTAACAATCCTGAAAACTCAATTATTGATCTCGTACAGCGTCTTTATGGATTGCTGTCTATGCCAATTCTCTCGGCCTTTATTGTTGGCTTATTATTTCGAAATGTCAGCGCGGCCGCTATGAGCATCGCGGTACTCTATGGTGTGTTATTTTACGGATGGTCGACGAACCCGTTTGGAGAGGCGAATATTGACCTTCACTATATTCATATGATGGCCATCACATTAGTCTCTAGCGTTGGGATTGCGCTTCTACTGAGCCGCCTTCTTGGACATAAGCCGATCTGGGATGCGCATAATGTGTTTTCGCGCAGGTCCCTCGCAGAGGATGTCGAGCCGTTTGGCGCTTAACGCATAGTGATCTTAGGCGTGAATAAATTCGCTCTCTTTATAGCCTTGAAAATAAAGTGCCGTGGTTAAATCCGTATGATTAATCGCGCAATGGGCGGCGGCGGCGGCTGCAGGTTTGGCGTAAAAGGCGACGCCCAATCCTGCGGCCTTAATCATCGCCAAATCATTCGCCCCGTCGCCGATGGCAATGGCGGCGGCGTTCCCGCCAATATCTGCACTATATTTTTCTAAGGTTTCGCGCTTGGCGTCGCGTCCCAAAATCGGACGGCCGACATCGCCGATAAGACGCTCGCCATCTTCCAACAGCGTATTGGCATGATGGGCTTCAAAGCCGCAGGCCTCAGCCACGCGCTGTGTGAAGAAGGTAAAGCCGCCCGAGACAATGACGGTTTTTGCGCCGTTTGCTTTCATGGTCTGGCAAAGCGTTACGGCGCCTTTGTTTAAAACAATGCGCTCCTTAAAGCAGGTTTCTAAAACAGAGAGGGGTAGATCTTTTAGTAAAGCCACGCGTTCCGTCAGAGCGGCTTCGAAGTCTAACTCCCCGCGCATGGCGCGTTCCGTAATGCCGCTGACATGGTCTTTGACGCCGGCGAAGTCGGCCAGCTCATCAATACATTCTTGGCCGATAAGCGTGCTATCCATGTCGCAAATCAGAAGGTTTTTCTTACGGCCCTGCGCAGGCTGGAGGCAAAAATCGACGTCTATATTTAGGCCTGCTAACGCGGAGGATAAGGTCTGGGCCTCTCCGTCATAGGCAAATTCGAAGGCCTTGCCGTCGGATAATGTGACAATATTTGTAACGCCCACTGCATCAATAATAGCGTCCACGGTTTGTTGGTCTGCGCGCTTAAGAACAAGCGTTGCGAGTGTGTCTTGGGCCATAAGTTTCGTCCTGACATCCCATTTGCGGAATCATAATAATGGCGGCCTCATGCCGCTTTGTGAAGCTGCGGTCAAACCTGGTGTGACGTTGCACTGCAGTGAAACTTAGATTGTTCCTTCTTTCACAGGGGGCTGTGCGGAATTTTTTTCAGCCATTACAAGGGCTTGTAAAAAACTTTAAAAATTGCGTCCTCACAGTGGGGAATGCCCTACATATTACAGGGGTTCTTTCGGACATGGGACAAGATAGACGCGTTATCTATTCTGTACCGA
>CALLBD010000097.1 GCA_938001915.1 uncultured Caulobacterales bacterium
GAATTTGAGATTTAACGAGGTCACCATGGCGAAGAAGGCTGAACTTGGCGAAAAACGCGTTTGTCCTGAATGCGAAGCAAAATTTTATGATTTAACGAGAAATCCGGCCGTCTGCCCGATGTGTCAACATAGCTTTGACCCGGCCGAGCTGGAACCCAAGCCTGTCTTACCGCTTGAGCCTCTTCAGCCCGAAAAAGACGATGATGAAGACGACGAAAGTACAGAAGCCGTTGATGAAGAAGATATCGATGAGGATGAAGAAGCCGCAAAAGAGCTCGAGCTGGACGGTGACGATGTGGCTGTGATTGGCGGAACATCTGGAGATGACGAAAAGCCAGAATTTGACGGCTTCCAAACAGATGAAGATGAAGACGCCGATGCGGCGCTTGTTGACGATGAAGATGACAATGTCATGCCGCCGCCAGATGATGAAGATGACGACGATATTGAAGAAGTCGAAATCTAATCATATTCATATTGACCATCGCGCTGGGTAAGCTTACACAGCGCGAACCTTTTAGGGGCCTTAGCTCAGCTGGTAGAGCGCTTCGCTGGCAGCGAAGAGGTCAGGGGTTCGACTCCCCTAGGCTCCACCATTTCTTCCTTCTAAATCATTGTATTTATTGTTAAAATTAAACGGGCGCTAGCAACCGTCCTAATTTTCGTCCTAATTCATGTTCTGAAATTGCAGTTTTTCACGTCTTGCCGCATAGTGTTTTGAACATGAGTAAAGAAGAATTCAAAACCGAACTCTCTAAGGCGCTAGTTCTTATTGATCGTCATTTGGCGCAAGGCGGCGTCCAAATACGAGCCCGACCTTTGCAAGCGGCGACTGATTACGTCAAATTCTTTATTACCGCTGTCGAAGTCGGGGGCGAAGTATCGTTCACAGATAATGACGACCCTAAAAATTTCTTAAACAGCGACTGGCTGCAAGACGTATGGACAGCCGACTGGTTCAAGGAATTATATGCCGAAGTATGGGAATGGTACAAAAAACGCTATCCGGCGGCATTTGAGAAAGACGACCGAGGCATAAGCGGCGTTATATTGGTTGCAGACACCCCGTTCCCGCTTTTCGTTCCTCGCTGTGTATCGCGGCCCGCTATTCCGGGTGAAACGGTTTATCTGCAATTCCCAGATCACATAGTTAAGGGGGAAAACCCTGTTGATTGGATTGTGGGTTTGCCAAACCTTACTGATAGTGAACTCGTGCATGAAAACATCGCGGGTCGCGTTTCTGCGATTGCCATCAACCTTCGCAGAATTGCGATTGCGTCTAGTCCTGAAAATGCTTCAACAGAATTCTATAGCTTTAAGTCCGGTATTTTGACCAATTTAGAACGTGCCGCCGATCTCATTGTTAAAGGTGGAGAGAACTCATTCAAGCGAGCGCACTGGGATTTACAGGTTGCGTTAGAATCAGCTTTCAAGGCTAAATCCCATTCACTCGGTTCTTCTGCCATTACCCCATCTATATTAGTGACATCGGTCGCTTCGACGGTTCCGTAAGGTGTGGTGACAATGACCCTTTTCCAGCCGGCTTCTTTTGCCATTTCAAAGGCGTTGCGAAGAAAGGCCCGCGATGGTTCATTATTGGTTTTCCGGTTCTTGCGCGTCATCGCATAAGCCGCGCCCCAGGGCGTCCGCCATTTTGAAATTCTATCCCGGCACCGATTAAAGCGTCGAATATAGCTTGCCGCGAACCATCGCGAATGTTCACCCCGCTTTCGAAGCGTCGGATCGTAGTTACCGCCACTCGGCATTCCGCTGCAAGATCGGCGGCAGTCCACTCAAGCAATGCGCGGGCCGCTTTTACATGTTTCGATGTTACTGTTTCACCTGTCACCTTAGACATAGTTGATTCTCCTTCATTAAATACTGGTATAAATTATATCATTTTAGTTGACAAGCATCTAATGAATTGGTATTTTTTATACCAGTTAAGAGATTGTTCTTGATTCTATAAACCGAACGACCCGCCCCTCCGACCAAGAAGAAAGCGAGCCGTTCCTCGCAAACGCTAGGAGTGCGATTTATGACTAATACTGATTTTGTCCCGTCGAGCAATGCCGACGTATTGAAACGCTTTGGCCGTAGTCTTGTAATGGGCCGTGCTTGGTTCGAATATAAACACTGTCGAGGCTATATGGGCCCCAAGAACTTCGCCGATGCCCTTCGCGGTGCATGGCGCTCGTTTCGTGCCCAGATTGACCGTGAACGCAAAGAAGCAATCAAACAGGCCGAACGTAAGGCTGCCTATACTGGCGACCGCAACAGCCGTTCACCATTGAACCCCTATCGCCAGAGCGACCCTAGAAAAGCATGGGGCCGTGGATCGGATCGCTACATCACTTCTGTGATGGGGAGATAGGAACATGACACACGGAAACATCACAATAGAAAGCCTAGCGGTTCCCGGATTGAAGTTTATTATCGACGAAACGGGTAAGCTGATCGAAACGAACTGGCCGGAACATTATGGAATTAGCGAAGACGTGATCGAGCGGGAAAAGGCCCTGTTATTCGACAGTAAAGGCCGTCTTGATTTCGCCAAAGCTGTCACAGCGTATAAAGCGCAAAAACAAGCCTATAGCGATAGTTGTGACCGAGAAGAAGGCATCGAAGTCGAATATCCCGAATGGCCGGAAGAACTTACCAGTCGCCACGTATCGACAGGCGAAACGACGCGCATGACAGAGCCCCAAATCAATCGCTTTGCCGATAGCGTTGTCCACTTATGGGGCAATGAGAAGGCCGAAAAGTATCGTCGGTTCAAATTGGGGTTACTCAACAAACACCGTCAAGCGATGGAAGACGCTCGACAACGATCCGGCATCGCGGATATTGCACTTGAACTGGGGAGGATCGACGGCATCCACAACGCACTCGCCGTTGCAATCGCCCGCTGCCCGGTTCGTTCCATCGGAGACGTTCAGATCAAATTGAAGATGGTATCATCCGAGATTTGGTATGAAATGATCGCGCTGGAAGACGTTGATTTTTGCGAATTGATAGCGGGGTCAATTCACAGGCAACAGGGTAAATAAGATGCAAACATATTCTTACATGAACCCGTGGTTTGTCAGTTGGCAAAAATGGGGCGAACCTGCCGTCTTCGAAACAACGAACGCCCCGAAAAAATATCGCGGCTATCTCTTATTCAATCGCAAAGGCGGCCTCGACATTGTTCAGCGCGGGACACTTGTTCGCAATGTTCCGTGTCTTGGAAGCGCGAAAGATGCTGTTGACGCGATCCTTGACGAACCGAATACATTGCTCGGTCTTGTGTCTCGCAGTGCGAAACCTGTTTTCACGGTTGTCAAGTAATGCCCGTCATCGCGGTGAAGCCCGTCTATTACGGCCTTGAACCTTTGTCATAACGCTTGGGACTTCGTTCAGAGTCTTGGCGTCTTGGTCGGTGATAAACTTCTTCATTTCCGCCACATCCATAATGCCGGAAATATTATAGCTATTCTGAACAGTGGTTCGGTTGCCACCGTTCAGATTTGCGACCGAAGGCCCTTGACCGACGGCGTTTTGTAAAGCCTTTAACGGCGTAACTGTTGCGGGGCCGGTCACAAGTTCCGCGTGTTTCATCCCGCCGCCTTCGCCAACAATCCCGAATTGTCCGCTACCAATGTTTCCGCCGTCGGCAAAGAAACCCGCAAACGTCTTACCAAGGAACCCGCCAAGTAGCCCGCCGAGGCCTCCACCTAATCCACCACCGCCACCGAGAACAGAACCGAGGGCGTCCCCGAAACCGCCGAGGCCACCTTGTGCGTCGGCTAGTCCGTCGGTGAAACCACCCAGTGCGTCATCCGTTGACGATCCTTTTCCGAACAACCCACCGAATAAGCCGCCCAGTCCGCCGTCTTTATCTCCGCCG
>CALLBD010000098.1 GCA_938001915.1 uncultured Caulobacterales bacterium
TGAACTTAGCGCGAGGCTATTCAGCCTTGGGTTTTTCTTTGGCGCTTTTCTAAGTTTTGCGGCTTTACCTTTTATTGATAGCAAGAAATGGAAGCCTAAGCCTTGGACTTGCGCGGGCATGGGAATGTTAGGCGGTTTCGCATTTGCCTACCTCTCTGGCCTGCCTCCCTTTAATATGGGTGGTCTTTCTATTGGCGGCTTTATTTTTGGGTATTTCGCACCGTTCTGGGCAAAATACATGCAATCAAAATGCCCGCATTGCTTCCTCTAAAATCAGTCATCACAAGACTTGTTCTTGTGATCCACCTGTAGCTACTGATGGATTGCAAGGACAAGCCTTGCAATGACGGGAGGTAACGTCGAGGAACAAAAAAGCCCGCTCTCATCTTTCGAGAACGGGCGGTATTCTAGGTTCTGCATCCGCTAAACATTTCGCATTTACCGTCTCAGAAATCGCACGAAGGCTGTGCATTTTCTGAGGCAAAATGTGATGATGCGAATTGTTTTAAATCATCCCATCTTCTTCGAACAATGTGTCTTTATCGACCTTTTTATCCGTCATTTTGGCCTTCTCGATGATAAGGTCGACGACCTTTTCTTCGTAGATTGGCGCGCGGAGCTGTGCGAGGGCTTGCGGGTTCTTTTGGTAGAACTCGATGACCTGCTGCTCTTGTCCCGGATAGGAACGCGCTTCGGCAATCATGGCCTGCTGTAGCTCTTCATTCGTGATTTGGATTTCGTGCTTCTGGCCCATTTCAGCCAGAACAAGACCAAGGCGAACGCGGCGCTCGGCAATTTTACGATAGTCTTTTTCGAGCTGCTTATCTGTCTTCTTCTCGTCTTCTTCGTCGAGATTTCCGGCTTCTTTTTCAGCCTGAACCTGGTTCCAGATATTTGTGAATTCCGCTTCGACCATGCCTGGCGGAAGGTCGAATTTATGCTTCTTGTCTAGCTCATCAAGAATAGCGCGCTTGAGGCGCAGGCGAGACTGACCTTCGAGCTCATTTTCATATTGCTCTTTAACGGCTGTCTTAAGCGCGTCTGCATCCTCCATGCCGAACTTCTTGGCGAAGTCATCATCGATTTCGCTATCTTTCGCGCCTTGGACTTCGATAACTTTCGTTGCGAAGACCGCGTCTTTGCCCGCCAAATCAGCAGACTGATACGGATCAGGGAATGTAACTTTTACGTCGAGCTCGTCGCCCGCTTTTGCGCCGATAAGCTGATCTTCAAAACCTGGGATGAATGTACCGGAGCCGAGAACGAGCTGATGGCCTTCCATCGCGCCGCCGTCAAAAGCCACGCCGTCAACCGTGCCAACGAAGTCGATGAGTACCGCGTCGTCTTTTTTGGCTTTCGCGGTCTTAGCTTTCTTCTTGAACGTCTTTTGTGATGACGCAAGTTCGTTCAGGCGCTCATCAATGTCTTTCTTTGTCGCCGTGTGCACTAGCTTAGTGAACTTGAGTTTTTCTGGATCAACGGGATCAAACTCAGGAATTGATTCGACCTTCATTGTGTATTCTAGGTCCGCCTCGCCTTTCGTGACCTCTTCGCCATTGGCGCGAAGGTCGATTTGCGGGTTACCCGCAGGACGGATTTTATTGTCATTGATAGCCTTTTGAGAGCTCTCATTGACGACCTCTTGGACGATGTCATTCATGATGCTTTGGCCAAACATCTTTTTGATATGCGCAGGCGGCACTTTACCTGGACGGAAACCCTTCAAGGTGACTTGCGGCTGCATTTCTTTGATCTTTGCATCCAGTTTCGTCGCAAGGTCCTCTTTTGGAACAGTAACGGCAAAAGTCTTTGATAGGCCTTCGGCCTCGAGCTCTTTTATTTGCATGATGATATCACCAAGGTTGGGCAGCGACACGGAGTCCCTGCCAAGGGTTTCAAAATTTCGCGCCTTATGTCACGCTCTGCGGTCAATCGCAACGCCTTAGACAGACCTTATTTCAGTGTTTGCATCTGCCGCTTTCGGGCATGACTCGGCCTCTCATGACCCCGCCCCGCTTGACCTGCTCGCCGGCCTGTGGTGGACACTTTGCTATGGACCCCTCTTGGTATCTCTATCTTGGCATTTTTATCGGCCCCTTCGTACAAGAAGATGCCGCTGTTTTGGCGGCAGCCACCCTGAGCGCCTCTGATCCTAGGCACTTCCCAACCGTATTCTTTGTCATCTTATTCGGGCTTTTCCTGTCCGATATCTGGAAATATTGGATAGGCTACTCAGCTCACGCCTCTGAACGGGCCCGTAAATGGGCGGAAAAAGATAAGGTGATGGACATGGGCGAGCGCGTTAAGGGCCATGCTTTCACGACACTCTTGACGGCACGGTTCTTACCTCTCGCCCGTATCCCCGCCTATGTCGCCTGCGGCTATTTCAAAATGAATTACCTCAAATTTTGCGTAATAATATTGATAACGGCGCTGCTCTATTGCACCCTCCTCTTTGGCGTCATTCATCTTCTGGGGGAAGCTTTTGGCGCGCGTATGGAGCTGATTTTGGGATTACTGGCAGGCGCTGCGATTCTCATAAGTGTGAGCGTCTTCAGCATCCGAGCTTGGCTACGGAAACGCGGAGACGCGAATAAAAATTAGTTCGTTTGCGGCACCGAATTTTGCCGCTCGAGCCAGCTCACAATATCTGCCATGGCGGTGTCATTGGCCCGCTTTATGGCTGCCACGACAGACGGGACCTCAATGGAATCAGCTCTCACAGTTTGGCGAAATGTCTGCGTACCAAATAACTTGCGATCATCGGCGCGAGAATAGGTCACGCGATATTGCACGACAGCGAGGGGCGCGCTTTTCAGACCCTTATCGAAATTGGCCTCAAAATTCTTCACGGAAAGATGCAGCCGAGTAACAGGACGTGCACCAGAGGTTGGCATAATCCCTATAAATTCGCGGGAGCTTTCCAAGGCATCAATCATCGCGGACTGAATAATAATCGGGCTGGCTTCCGACCATTGCGCCGCGGCGATGGTGGAGAGCCTTTGCTTGGACTGAACCACAACAATATCCGTTGAGTTAAAAACTTGGTTGGCCGAGGGACGGTCAACTCGAATAATCTCGGCATTCGAATTTTTCGCAACCGGCTGGGCGCTGCTCGTCAATCGATAAATGACCGAGGCAGGTGCTGGGCTAGGTAAAAGAGACACACAGCCCGACAGGCTTACCCCCAAGATCAGAGCAATAAAAACACGAGACATCATTGCGGCAGTACCACTTCTTCACGATCGGCCCCAGATAGAAATTGTGCCGGGCTTTGTTCTAGACTATCCGCCACGCGCGCCAAAGTCGAAACAAGACGGCGGACGGCATCGACTGTTTCTTCAAGGTCAGTCAGGCCAGAATTTGAGAGGCGGTTAATCGCATCCCGCGCATCTGTTATCAACACATCAACCCCGTCCGCAGACTCGCCAAATCCCAAAACTGTTGTATCCACATTCGACAGTGTACCTTCTGCTTTTCCAAGCAGGCGCCGCAAGTCCGCTTTAACAACGTCATCTATAGATGTGGATGTGCCCTCTATAGACCGGGCTGTCTGGGCGATAGCGTCCGCTGCAGCCGTAAAACTATCCATCATATCATTAAACTTAGACGCGTCTAATTCAGAGACATCAACAGAGGCCGTAATGCTCTCAATATTTGTCAAAATGGCGCTAAAAGTTTCCAAGTTTTCGGGCGAGAGCAATTGGTTGGTCCGGGCCAATGCGGTTTGCGCCGCAACAACGACATCACCGCCCCCCGTTAGAATTTCGTCAACCGAACTCGCCTCACCAATGATGCGTTTCGTTCCGCGGCCTGGCAGGTCTGCCATAAGAGGGGCATTAGAATCAAAACCTGGCGTGATTTCGATGTAGTTGAGTCCCGTCAATCCTAGTGGCGTAAGTTGCGCCTTTGAGTTCACATCAATTGGCGTGCGCTCCGTGACTTGGATACCCGCGATGACGAGGTTAGGGTCTTCACGATCATAGGCAAGATTTGTCACTTCCCCCACCCCAAGGCCATTGAAGCGAACTTCAGACCCTTTGGACAAGCCTCGAACGCCGCCTTCAAAGGCAATCTCATAGATGTCGTAATCTCGATCAAATGACGCCCCTGACAGCCATATGAAAAAGCCGAGCAGTGCCGTCAAAACGGAAATGACAAACAGTCCTATCAATGCGTAATTGGCTTTGTTTTCCACGCTTATTCCTTTTGACCGCTGACCGCAATCTTACCCGCATTCATGGCTGCACGCGACCGCGGACCACCGAAATATTCTTTAACCCAAGGATGGTCATACTGAGTTACAGCCTCCAAACTATCGGCTATCGCGATATGTTTATCAACTAAAACTGCTATCCTGTCACAAATCAGATAGAGGCTGTCTAAATCATGAGTAACCATCAGAACGGTTAGCCCCATCGCCTCTCGCAAGCCAAGAATAAGCTCGTCAAATGCGTTGGCGCCGACAGGATCGAGGCCTGCGGTTGGTTCATCAAGAAATAATAGCTTAGGATCTAGCGCCAGCGCGCGCGCCAGGCCGGCCCGCTTTTTCATACCGCCAGATAGGTCAGACGGGTAGAGCACGGCGCTCTCGGGCGGCAATCCCACCATATTGATTTTCATATCGGCCAATTCTCGCATGAGACTTAGCGATAGATTCGTAGACTCCCGCATGGGCACCATGACGTTTTCTCGGACAGTCATTGAAGAAAACAGTGCACCACCCTGAAATAGAACACCCATTTCTTTGTTTATTTGACCCCGCATGTCAGCCGTAAGCTCATCGCGATTTTGTCCGAAATATTCGACATATCCGCCCTCGGGTTCTTTCAACCCCAACATTGTATTTAGCAACACGGATTTCCCAGTCCCCGACCCGCCGACAAGGCCGACTATTTCACCATGATTGACAGTGAAGTCCAAGTTTTCATGGATCACATTCGGTCCAAATTGAGTCTTAATTCCAACGGCCCGCATGGGCGGCGCGGACATATCTAAAATATTTGGGCCGGACATGCTTAGACCCCTAACTGGAAAAACAAGATAGCGAACATGGCATCCACCAATATCACGGCAAAAATTGCCTGTACCACCGAGGTCGTTGTCCGTTGCCCAAGGCTTTCAACGCTGCCCGTAACCGCCAGACCCTGACGGCATCCAATCACTGCGATAATCAGTCCGAAAAAAGGCGTTTTTACCAAACCGACCCAGAGATTGCTTACCCCCACAGCGTCATTCAGACGGTTGAAAAAGAGTACGGGCGGAATATCAGCTGTCGCCCATGCCACAATTAATCCTCCTGCTAGACCGCTCATCATAGCCAAGAATGACAAGATCGGCATGGCGATAATACAGGCGATGGCACGCGGCACCACGAGCACTTCGTAAGTGTCCATACCCATAACCGTCATCGCGTCGATTTCTTGCCGCATCTTCATTGCGCCAATAGAGGCCGTAAATGCAGAGTCAGATCTGCCCGCGAGCAAAATAGCCGTGATAATAACCGCCAGTTCTCGCAAAACAGAGAACCCAACGAGGTCGACCATAAATATACTCGCGCCAAAAGCAGCCAATAAATTTGCGCCCATATAGGCAATCACGGCACCGATAAAGAATGACAACACCATCACAATGGGCGCCGCGTCTAAGCCGACGCTCTCGATGAAACTGATAATGGCGCGTTTCCGAAGTCTCCTAGGCTGAACAATGACCTTCAGGAGGACGACAAAAAAATGTCCGATAAAGGCCAAGGTCTCAATCAATTCATCCCAGAATCTAACGGTCGCTTTTCCGAGCCGCGCAAAGGCATCATACCATTGCCGTGGCACGCGCGGCTCCTGGCCTAAAACCGCGGAGGTCGCGGCGCGCATCAAGGTTTTATGGCCCGCAGAATCCGAAACGACGTCCCAACTTTCAGCGGGCTTCACGCCATATCGGATCGCTCGGGCGAGAAGATAAGCGCCCGCCGTATCTAAATGCTCAACGCTGGACATATCATAATCGACATGATCATAGCTCAGCAGCGCTACATCTTTGGCCAATCGCCCATCCAGAGAGCCTGCCTGTTCGATGTTCCAACACCCAGACGGATGCACGATGAGCGTTTCACCTTGCATCTCCAATTCGTAATCTGCGGTGCTTGCCAACATAGACTTCTACGTGCAAAGCCATTGTCTCTGGGTCAATCCCCATTGTGACCCATTACTCAGATATTTAGTCGGAAAATGAAACTAACACTGGAAATTCAGACGCACGCTTATCCAACGCGCACACCCTTTCGAATTTCTCGAAATAGCATCACGGAAGTCGACGTCGTGCAGGTCACGCTTAGCAACGGGCAATTCACTGGACGCGGAGAGTGCCGCCCTTATGCGCGCTATCACCAGACCCCGGCGAGTGTCACCGCAGATCTGGACAGTGTCCGTCAGAGGCTGGCACGGGGGGAAATTGAAACCGCCCTGTCACATCTAAAACAGAAAAGCGCGGCGAGGAACGCGCTTGAGGCAGCTTGGCTGGACCTGCGCGCAAAACAGACAGGTAAAGCAGCAGCGGCCATCCTCGGCGTTAATCCACCTTCCCCCAGACAAACGGCCTTCACCTTGTCTTGGGGAGAGGTTGAGGCCATGGTTGCCGCCGCCAAACAAGCCGCAAATTACCCGTGGCTAAAGATTAAAATTAGTGAGGGTGGCTTGGCGCAAGTCCTAGCTGTTGCGGCGGCAAGGCCCGATGCGCAGCTTATTATTGATGCCAATGAGGCGCTGGAGCCCGACGCCCTTCCCGAGTTCCTGCGCGCGCTCTCGGGGTTGAATATTGCCTTGATTGAACAGCCCTTGCCAGCCGGTCATAGCACGCCCCTACCCCAAACAGATTTGATAGTTTGCGCCGATGAAGGCTTACACACTATCGATGATCTCGAAAATCTATGGGCGTTAGGGTACCGCGCTGTGAATGTTAAGCTGGATAAATGCGGCGGTCCCATCGCCGCTCAGGCTCTATGCCTAAAAGCGAAACAGATGGGTTTTGTGATAATGGCGGGCTGCATGGTCGGAAGCTCTCTGGCCATGGCACCCATGATGACGCTGGAGAGCCTCTGCGATATCATAGACCTAGACGGTGCGCTTTTACTCGCGGAAGATATTGAAAATGGAATGAGATATGACGGGGCGACCGTCTATCCGCCAAAGCCCATCTTATGGGGCTAATATGTGGGCGCTAAGAGGTCTCGTTTCGGCGGGCGACAAAATCTGCGGCAGCTTTCTCCCGCACACGTTTCCCAAACCTATCCGTCACAAATTTCAGACGATCGATTTCAGAATTTAACGCCCGCAATTCGAGGCTGTTCTGTCCTATCGCGCTTTCAAATGTGACTGAAGCTTCTCGGGAGGACAGGAGCGCTTTCTCAAGCTCATTCAATTCGTTGCGAAGCTTCCGCTTGCCTTCGGATAATTCGAAGTAAATCTCAGCCGCATTCGCCGTGCGCCGCACCTGCTCGGTAGCAAAGGCAATGTCCCGCACAACTACGTCGGCGGGAAAGTTTTGCGCTTCGTAATTTGCTTCGGTGGTTAGCTCGCGTTCTTCCAATCCGTTCAATAGAATTGACGCGGCAGATTGTAGTTTCTTACGTGACGTGCTGGTCACAAATCCCTTTGAGCGAAATGCCGCATAAAGCTTGCTCGCCGCTCTCAAAACGATGTTCTTTTCAGCGGGGGCTTCGACCTTTGCAGACACGGGACTAGCGACCTCGGTTATATCAACCGTCGCGCAGCCCGTCGCGAGCAATGCCGCGGCCGTCATGGCCCATATACGAAACTGTTTATTCATAAAATCAAGCATATCCGCCGATTACACCAACACAGAAAAAGTTTGGAACCTTCCCATACCCCAGAGAGTTGAAGCAAAGCTGAATAAATCCCCAAATTCATCTTACTATTTGTTCATATGACAGTATTTTCGCTGCGTCTAAGGCCTTAGGCTCCGAAAAGTGGCGCGATCCAGCGGTCCCATACCCCGAAAATCAAAATTATGCCCATAAATACTGGCGCAACAAATCTGACGAAAATCATGATGAACTCGCCGAGCTTCTGTCCAGGACCTGATAGCTCCTCACTCAGGATAGCTTTGTTCAAGCGCCACCCTGTAAACAGAACGATCAACAAGCCTGAAAGTGGGGCAAGAATGGGACCTGCAAGGCCGCCATCGAGGAAGTCCATAAAGGCAAGACTGTAAACTGACACAAGGCCTAGCGCCATGATGGCACCACCAGCTACCCAAGCTGCTTTCTTCTTTGTCCAATCTGCCTTCTCCGCAAGATAAGCCACGGACGGCTCCAAAAGTGACACAGAAGAGGTAATTGCAGCGAAGAAAGCCAAGAAGAAGAAAGCCGCGCCCACAATCATTCCGCCTGGCGCATTAGACATGGCCGTTGGTAGGGTCGTGAAGAAAATTCCTGCCCCTGCCTCAAAATCCAAATCATTTGCAAAGACAACGGGGAAAATTGCCAGGCCCGCAATGAGAGCGACGCAGGTATCCACCAAAGAGACTGTCACTGCAGACTTCGGAATAGAGACATCACGCGGCAAATATGAGCCATAGGTAATCATGATGGCATTCCCAATACCGATAGAAAAACAAGCCTGGCCCAACGCGCTTTGCGCAACAGCGGGTGTAATTTTGCTGAAGTCTGGTGTGAACATGAAGGCCACAGCGTCCGCCGTACCGCCATTCCCCATGGAGGAAATGATAGAATATCCCGCAAGGCAAACGAGCAACAGGAAGAAGATTGGCATGAGGAGACGCGCCGCAAGCTCAATCCCTTTATTTACGCCGCGCGCCACCAACCATGCGGTCACGAGTCCGAAGAAGAGGAACCATGGTAGGACTTGCGTTGTCGGGTTATCTGTCATCAACCCAAATTGTTGCTCAATCTCCGCGGCGGGCATCCCCGCAAAGGTTCCGAATAAAAACTTGGGGATATAAGCAAGCACCCAAGCCGCAACGACGCAGTAAAAACTTACAATTAGGAATGATGCTATCATTCCGAACCATGCGCCGCTACTCCAGATCTTCGAGACACCTGAGCGATCTGCGAGATCATTGTTAGACCCGACCGCTGACGCGGCATTACCCGCGCGGCCGATGATATATTCGCTCATCAAAAGCGGGATACCGACAAAAACAATACACGCCAAATATATGACGAGAAACGCCGCGCCGCCATTCGTGCCAAGCTCGGCAGAAAATCGCCATAGATTACCCAGACCAACAGAGCTACCCACCGCAGCCATGATAAAGGCAAAACGTGAAGACCATTGCGCGGTACCGCGTTCAATCGGAATGCTTGTCATTATTATATCCCCTTAGGCGTTGAGGAGCCCTCCCCCTCATCATTATATTTTGAATAACGTTTCAGGGTGCGGGGTCAAGCTTGCGGCGACGTAAGACACAGGGCGGCCCAACCGAAGGACGGGGCCCGCATCAGCCTGAGCGCGGGAGCTCTACGCCGCGGTGAAGATGAGCGGATAAGATTAAACCGAACCCGCCCATAACCGCCAAAATCACTGTGCCTCCATAGGAAATCAAAGGCAGCGGAACTCCGACAACGGGAGCCATACCCATAACCATGGCAAGGTTGATAAAAATATAGAGCGTGAAAGTTGTGGTCAGGCCCAAAATCAAAAGCTTGGCAAACATATCCTTACATTGAACCGACAACCAAATGCACACGCCAATGAGGCTCATGTAAAGTCCCATGGTCAGCAGACCACCCACCAATCCAAATTCTTCGCCTATCACCGTAAAAATAAAGTCTGTTCGGTTCTCGGGAACATATTCCCCTTGGCGCTGAGTGCCACGCATGAAGCCTTTCCCCGATACTCCGCCGCTGCCCAAGGCAATCTTTGACTGGGTGATATGATAGCTAGCACCCGTCGGATCGCGCGAGGGATCGAAGAAAGTTTCAACCCGTGCGCGCTGATAGGGCTTTAGCCCATATACATAAAACAACGGGATTGCGACGACGGCAAAGATACTCGCCAGCGAAATGACACGCCACGAAATGCCCGCCAAATAGACCATGGCAACGCCTGTTGTTCCCAGCAGAAGTGTTGTCCCCAAATCAGGCTGCCGCAAAATCAATGACATGGGCAAAGCCAGAAGGATCAAAGCGCCAATCAAACCCAGGATGTGACTGACTTTATCAGACGGTAAATCGTGATAATATCTGGCGAGAGCTAAGGCGATAGCGGGCTTCATAATTTCAGAGGGTTGTAATCGCGTGATACCTAAGTCTAACCAACGCTTGGACCCGTTAATCTCAACGCCGACAAACTCAACACCGATCAAAAGCGCTAAGGCAATGAGGTAAATGGGGTAGGCCAAACGGTACCAGACCCGTATATTAATCAGCGCGACGCCCAGCATAATAAGGCCCGCAAACCCGACGCGCAGAAAATGCTGCAGGGCCCCTAACCGCCAGACCCCATCCGTCGCCGCGAAAATCATGATGACACCGACGAGACCTAGAACGCCAGCTAAGGTTGGCAATAGCCAATAAATCTCATAGAGTTTTGAGGCTAAACCGCCCCCTTGTGAGGGAGACGAATTGCGCACGAGACCCGAGCGCGTAAACATCAGTCTAAAGCCTTAGATTCAGAATTTCCAGGTGCGCCCAACCCATCGCGGCGCAAGGCTTCACCCAGAATAGCCCGGCTAATATTAGCAGCCCTGACAGCGCCCGAGCCTCCATGCTCTACAATGGTTCCAATGGCAAATCGCGGCCGGTCATAGGGTGCAAAGCCAACAAAAATAGAATGATCGCGTAATTTCCAAGGGAGCTTCGAATTCTGCCTAATACCTTGCAGCCGCTCAGCTTTGCTAATTCCGCGCACTTGCCCCGTACCCGTTTTGCCCGCCATTTCTATCCCGCTCACCGCAAATTCAGACCCAAAAGGCTGAGGCCTATAGGCCGTTCCGCCGGGCTCAGATGTCACGGACCACATTGCGTCGCGAACAAAGGCTAAATGCGCCGGATCAAAATCAAGTGGCTCAAACTTCGGGAGCGTTTGATTAATCACCAGATTTGGCACGATGGCGTCCAATGTATTTGCAATGCGCGCGGTCATCACGGCAAGTTGCAGGGGCGTTGCCAGCACAAATCCTTGTCCAATCGATACGTTATACGTGTCGCCCGTTCGCCAGCCGGTTCCCAATCTTTCGCGCTTCCAACCATCCGTAGGCACAATACCTGTGATAGCGCCACGGAGCGAAATGTCATAGGATTGACCCAGTCCGAGCCTGCGGGCGACACCCGCAATCGCATCATTACCAATAACTTCGGCGACCTCGTAAAAATAAGTATCGCAGCTTTGTTTTAAAGCATCGCGCATATCCATACGGCCATGCCCTCGGCGTTTCCAACAATGGAAGTCCCGATTACCCAATTTGACTTTACCCGAGCAGAAAACTTCACCCGCCGGATCTATCAGCCCCGACTCAAGGGCAGCAAGCATGACAACCATCTTAAAGGTAGAAGCGGGTGGATAGCCGCCCGCAATGGCCTTATTAAATTGTGGCCGTTTCGGGTCGCTATTCATACGGTCCATATCTGACTGTGTGAGGCCTGATACAAACAGGTTAGAGTCAAAAGTGGGCATGGATAATAATGTTCGAAGTTCTCCTGTGATAACGTCAACAACACAGACCCCCCCACTATCATCGCCTTCATCCTCGGTTGCAAATTGCTTGGCTGCAAATTCTTGCAATTCAGCATCTAGCGTTAGCCAAACATCCTGACCGGGCGTTGCGCGGGTTTCTGGGTCGGGCCATTCTCGGACGATGCGGCCTCGCGCGTTCACTTCGACCTTGAGCTTCCCGGAGGCACCCCGGAGCCGTTTTTCGGTTGCCGCTTCAATGCCTGTCTTCCCGATTCTGAAGGTGGGCTGTTTCAACAAAGGATCATTATCTGAGGCAATATCTTTGTCTCCCGCACGGCCGATATAGCCCAATACATGCGAGAACACACCGTTCTCAGGATAGGCGCGACCCTGCCCCGCCTCCGCAACGATACCTGGCAAAGCATGGAGTCTCATATTCAACGCGGTAAATGTTTCCCAATCTACATTGTCTTTGATGAGGATTGGGACGAAATTCGGATTTTGACGAATGTCTTTGTCGATACGCCGCCGTTGCAAATCTGACAGCGGGCTAATAGCGGAGACGCGGTCGAGGGTTTTGTTCACATCTGACGCACGCTCTGGAATCATAACCAATCGAAAATTCTGGCGGTTATACGCAAGGGGCATGCCAAAACGGTCCCGTATGATACCGCGCTCAGGTAGGAGCATATTAAAGTTAAAGCGGTTATTATCTGACAAGGTCCGATAATTTTCGGCCTGGAGAACTTGGAGTTGGTACAATCTAGCGCCCAGCACGCCGAATACCCCCAAACCGCCAAGCCCTAAAATCGCGCTGCGGCGTGTGACAAGGTTCTTATCGGCGGTATTTAAATTTGAGATCGGAGGCATATCTATCAACCCCAATCATCATAGTCTTTAAGACGTCTCAAAATGGCGCGTCTTAGCAACACTATGAGGGGCAATGTAAGCGTCGCAAGACTGATTTGCCGACCAATAGGCCAAAGGTCAGGAAGAATCCCGTAAACGAAATATCCGGTCAAAAACAATACAAGCGTCGTCACGAGGCAGATAAGCCCCCAAACAAAGACCAAGCCTAGTGGCGCAAAAGGCGTCCCTCTCATTTCCGGTCTAAAGACACCCCAAACTAAGACATAAATAAGCGACCATTGTCCCGTTATATCGCCTGTGGCCCATTCCGTGAAAAGCCCTGCCAGCCATACAAGACCTAACGAAAGCGGTGTATTCGCGTGCCTTGGCCAAATCACGAGAACCAAAAGCGGTAGGAATTCAAAGCCGAAACGGGAGTCGAAAAGATTCAGTCCAGAAATCGTCATGGCAGATGTCAGAAACAACACAGCACCTGCAATCAAGGCGGGCCGAGCTTTCTTTATAGGACTGCGTGAACTCAAATAATTCATGGCGCGTTAGACGCCTCAATCACTTGGGTGCCCTCATCGTCTTGCGCCGTAGCACTTTGATTATTCTCCTCCAACGTTTCTACTGGCGCAAGTATCCGCTTATAAGGCGAGACCCAAACCCAATCGACGGGGGAAGTTTGACTAGACAATCGAACGCGCAGATCTCCAGCCTTACCTTTGACGACCTGACCGACATTCAAGCCTCTTGGCAAAAACCCGTCATCACCCGACGTGATTACGCGGTCCCCTATGCCCCAATCATCGGGTTGATTTATGAATGATAACTTTGGAAGCGGCGTATTGTCCCCCGCCAAAATGGCGGGCGCGCCCGATTTTGCCGACGCTACCGCTATCCGGCTATTCAAGTCAGATACCCGCAAAACTCGCGCCGTGTTTGGACCCAAATTGATTACATGGCCGATAAATCCTTCCGTCGACATAACGGGGTTCCCCATCATAACCCCATCGCGTGAGCCAACATTGAGGAGCAGAGATCGTAAGAACGGTCCATCTGTTTCGCCAATCGCCCGCGCCGCAATCTTTCTCAAGGGAATATCCGTTTCCGTATCGACCCCTAATATGGCCTCATAACGGGCAACCTTATTCGCTAAATTATCATAACGCGCCTGGCGCTCTCTTAGTATTGCCACTTCCTCGCGCAGTGCGATATTGTCATCGAATACACGTCGTCTCTCGGTGAAGCTCGAAAGGAAACCTTCAAAATGCCTAAGAGGAACGGCCAAAATATTTGCAAGGGGTGACGCGACTTCCTGCGCCGCTATGCCTAAATCGGACGTATGTCTCTCAGAATTCCGCTGAAAACTGATCAACAAACAGGAAATGGCGAGTGCGATAAAAAGGGCGAGACGGGTTATCCCGCTATTCGGACCTTCCCTGCCTCGCATATTATATTCCCTAAAACTAAGGCCCCCTAGGACCAGGCGATGAAACTGTTAGACTCCAGCTTCCAGCACGATTTTCCATTTTTTTAAATTCTCAACAACGATACCTGATCCGCGAACAACGCAAGATAGGGGGTCATCAGCAATCGAAACAGGTAAGCCCGTGCGCTCACGAAGCTCAGAGTCCAAATTCCTTAGCAAAGCCCCGCCCCCCGTCAGCATAATGCCTTTGTCGACGATATCGGCGGCGAGCTCGGGCGGCGTCGCCTCCAGGGCTAATTTGACGGCATCGACAATCTGCTCAACAGGTTCTTCTAGGCTCTCAGCGATCATGGCTTCGTTGATGGCAATCTCCCGCGGAACGCCATTCATCAAATCGCGGCCTTTAATCAGAACCGTCATCCCTTCCCCGTCTTCTGGCGTCATAGCGGAGCCAATTTCTTTTTTAACCCGCTCGGCGCTCATTTCGCCGAGCAAAAGATTTGTTGTGCGGCGAACGTATTGGATAATGGCATCATCCATTTTATCGCCCCCCACGCGGACGGAGCGGGAGTACACCATGCCATCAAGTGAGAGCACGGCAATCTCTGTGGTTCCGCCACCAATATCAACGACCATAGACCCTGAAGGTTCATGAATTGGAAGGCCCGCGCCAAGCGCCGCAGCCATGGGTTCATAGACGATAAAGACTTTGGACGCGCCTGCCTGTTGCGCCGATTGGTAAATCGCCCGCTTCTCAACGGCAGTAGCGCCAGCCGGCACACAGATGACAACTTTTGTGCCGCCCCATCTAAATTTCTTCTTATTCACCTTCAGGATGAAATGTTTGATCATGGCCTCAGCCACTTCAAAATCTGCAATCACGCCATCTTTCATCGGGCGGATGGCTTCGATGTTCCCAGGGGTGCGGCCTAGCATCATGCGTGCGTCTTCACCGACAGCGTGAACGAGCTTGCGGCCATTTCTAACCGAATAAGCCACCACTGAGGGCTCATTGAGAACAATATCGCGCCCCTTGGCGTAAATCAGCGTGTTCGCCGTGCCTAAATCAATAGCTAGGTCTGTCGAAAATGCGTCTAACAGCGACATAATTAATCCGGTTTAATTGGCCGCGATATATGCCCTATAAGTCGCAGCGCGTTCCCTATGCGATTCGGCAGCCAAGGCCGATGCGCTCTTACTAAAGCTCATGATTTACCTTTGGCAAATTTGCAAGCCAACGACTCGCTTAAATCGCGAAAACACTGCATTTTTTTCGATTAAACGTGGGAACGTACCTCTAATCGTTTTTTAGCAGCCCAAGAGAGCAAAATCGCTCCAATTGCTAAGCCTGCGAAAAACAGGGCCATGAGACTACCTGATAGTCCCGAAATCAAGCCTTGACTGATTAAGCAGATAATCAGAATTTTGGGAATAATGCCAATAGCTGTCCCGGCAATAAAGTGCCGCAACCTCATTCGAGAGACGCCCGCCGCTAGATTGACAAGAATTGCCGGCCCTGTCGGCACAAGGCGCACAATGAGACTGGTCATAAATCCGTTTTTACGTACCGCAGCCGTTAATTTTTGAACGAGCTTCGCATCTACCCGTTGGAGCCGTTCGGCCCCTAATCCGTGACCAATCCCGAAACCCAATGTAGCCGAGGCAAGACTGCCAACCCACGATAATACGCCGCCCTCCCACACCCCGAAAGCCAAAACCGTTCCCGTAATCAACATCCATTGCGGCGCGCCAATGAAGGCAAAGGCACAAAACAAGGCAATCGTTATGGGGATAGCCCAGCGCGAATTCGACAGAGATTGCATCATTTGGAAAAACTCAGACTGATCGATATCAAAGAAAACTTTCGCCAACACGATCAAAATTATGGGGACGATGAAGCCCGCAGCCAACCAAATCCAAGACCGGGACTTCACAGCGACAAGCCGTTTATTTGGTTTAAAAAATGATTTCGCTCTTGTTGATTTTTTAACATGACCCCTTTCGGCGGTTGGTTCCGAAACCATGTCATCTGACGCTTTGCAAAACGGCGGCTCTCTCGTTTGGCGTCTTCAATAACGTCGTCGAGCGCCCCTTCGCTTCGAATATAGCTTTGGAGCTGGCGCAACCCAATTGCTTTCATGACAGGTAAGCTTTCCTCATAGCGCTTGGCGAATATCGCTTGCGCTTCTTCAAGACCGCCGGCCCGTACCATCTCATCATACCGGCAGTTGATACGCTCATACAGCTGCTCGCGCGGCGGTGTCAGCACACAAAACCTTGCAAAGCGAGACGGGACAACCGGACGGGTTTCAGCCTGCCATGAAGAGAGCGGGCGGCCGGTGCCTTTGGCGACATTTACGATGCGCTGTAGACGCTGGGGGTCATCTCCCAAGACACGGCCTGCCGCGATAGAATCAAGCCGCTCGGCCTCCGCACGGAGCTTTTCAATTCCCTCGCGCTCCAATCGACTCTGTGTGTCTTTAGACAAGCGCTCTGGCACGGGCGGAATATCGGCGAGACCTTGCAAAAGCGCGCGAAAATATAGTCCCGTTCCACCCACCAATATGGGCGCTTTGTCGCGGGCCAAAATATCGAAAATTAGCGGCTCCACCTCACGCAACCATTTCCCCGTCGAGTATCGGACGCTGCCCGGGACATGCCCAAAAAGGTGATGCGGGATGCCTGCCATCTCCGAAGTATCAGGGCGGGCGGATAAAATCTTTAAATCAGCATAGACTTGCAGCGCGTCTGCATTGATAATCTCCCCGTCTACGGCCTGTGCCACACGAACCGCATAGCCACTTTTGCCGCTTGCGGTCGGACCTGCGATGCAGATGACAGGTTTCATGATAGGTTGAGCTCCAATTGATGGGAGCTAGCTCTTTGGATTGAGCGCATAAAATATATAGTTCCCTCGGCGGTTTATCACCAAGGTTATAGGCTCATCGAGCTTTTCTGCGGCCTCCATCGCCTCAGCAAATTCCGCTGGCGTGGATATTTTATCGAAGCCAACTTCTTCGATAATATCACCTTTTAAAACCTTACCGCTTGCGGTCGTACGCTTACCAACCTTCACAACCCGAACGCCGTTAATGTCCTCGTCAATGCGGTAGCGCTCTCTGACATCTTCACTCAAAGCTTCAACGGAGATTCCCGCTACGGACCTTTCTGCATTTCCTGCGGCGACCTCGCGGCGGATTTTCTCTTCCTCAGAAACTTTTTCTTTTAAGCGCTCGATTGTAACCGTCAGAGTTTTGCGCTTTTTCTTTCGCAAAATTTCGATTTCGACGAGTTTATCAATTTCTGCTTCTGCGATACGCCGAGACAGAAGTCTCGCGGCGGTTAGCGGTTTACCGTCAAAAGACAGAATAAGATCCCGTCTTTGAAGTCCGGCCTTGTCAGCAGGGCTATCCTCAACAACGCTGGTGACTAAGGCGCCTTGAGCTTTATCCAGCCCGCGGCTGCGCGCAATCTCTTTGCTTACGGCTTGCGTTCTAACGCCCAAATACCCGCGGCGGGTCTCGCCATATTCAATCAATTGCGCGGCGATGGACTGCGCGAGTTCAGCAGGCACGGAGAAGCTAATCCCGACACTGCCGCCCGTTGGCGAGATGATCGCCGTGTTCACGCCAATGACTTCGCCGTCCATATTGAACAAAGGTCCGCCAGAATTGCCTTTGTTAATCGCAACATCCGTCTGGATGAAGTCATCATAATTTCCAGAGGAAATATTACGGTTTCGCGCGGAAATAATACCTGCGGCAACGGACCCCGAATACCCAAAGGGGTTACCAATGGCGATAACCCACTCTCCGACTTCGGCTGCATCACTATCGCCCCATGGGACGGCTGGGATTTCGTCGCCGACTTCGATTTTCAGAACGGCGATATCGGTTGCAAGGTCGCGCCCGATGAGGGCCGCTTCGAAGGTATCGCCATTTGGGAAAGACACTTCGATGAGGTCGGCATCCTCAATGACGTGATTATTGGTGACGATGTGCCCTTGATCATCAATCACAAAGCCCGAACCCAATGATTTACTCACGCGGCCATCGCGGTCGGCGCGCCCCCCAAAGAAATCATTGAAGCGCTCCAAAGGCGAGCCTTCCTCAAAGGGTTTAGCTTGAGAGGTATCAATTTCAATTGTCTGCGCCGTGGAGATATTCACGACGGAGGGCGACAAACGCTTTGCAAGTTCCGTAAAACCGTCCGGTGTTCCGCGCGCGTCAGCGGTGCTAGGCGTGACAGCGAAAGCAGCCAAAGCAAAAATAAGGGAAAGAGCGGCGAAACGATAAAAAGTCATATGTCTATCCTAGAGATATGTAGCGCCCTGCCAAGGGCCACACTGCGCCTTTACGTCTTACAATTGCGTCATTGAAGAATGAGCTTTGCTCCAAAAGCAAACAGGCAGGTCCCAATAAAAACGGAGATAGCCCCGCCAATGTGCAGGTCTCTATCGGAGACCTGCCGCATCATTTGATTATAGGCGCTGCGCATGGCCGTTGGCGCAATGGCCCACATCAGCCCTTCCAGCAGCATAAACCCGCCGATGGCTACGAGGACAATAGCTCCCATGACGCAGCCTTATCGGCCACGTTGATTATCAAGATAGCCGAGGAAATCACTATCGGGCGACAGCACATAGGTTGTGCTTCCAATCAAACCTTCTTCATAGGCCTGCATAGACCGATAAAATGCGAAGAACTCCGGGTCTTTATTATAGGCCTCCGCGTAAATCGCATTTCGCTTTTGGTCGCCCTCACCCCGAATAATTTCTGCGTCACGTCGCGCGTTCGCGAGAAGAATTTCGACTTCTTTATCGGCTTCCGCAACGATTGTCCGCTTGGAACGCTCGCCCTCACCGCGTTTCTCGGCTGATTGCTCTTGGCGGTCTGCTGCCATACGCTCAAAGACACGGTCCGCGTTTTCTTGCGGTAAGTCGGCGCGCTTGATACGCACATCTTCGATAATGAGGCCAAACTTACCCGCTGTGGCACGTTCATTGGCCCGCGTTTCGATTGCATTCATCAAATCAACGCGCTTACCCGAGATAATTTCCTGCGACTCCACCGAACCCAGCGTGTCACGAATTAGAGAGTCGAGGACGTTACTCATTTGTAGCTCTGCGCGCGACCGTGTCGCGAAAGCTTCATAGAATGCGCGAACATCGGTAATACGATAGCGAATGAAGGCATCAACCAAGAGACGCTCCTGGTCAGACGCCAAAATCGGCGCGGCGTTTAGGTCCAAAACGAGGTTTTTGCGATCGTAATGCGTGACTGTTTCAACCAACGGCAACTTAAATTTTAACCCCGCATCTTCTTCAACACCATAGGCATTTTCGATTCGGACAGGCTCACCAAAGCGCAAGACCAAGCTTTGCTGGTCCTCCCGCGTGACATAGAAGAACTGCGAGATAATAATCACTGCGATGACAAGAAGGCCGCAGAGAAGGAATATTTTATTCTGGCTCATGACTAGTTCCCTTTCTTGTTTAGTTGATCAAGTGGGAGGTAGGGCACAACCCCCGACCCAGCGTTCCCATCAAGAACGATTTTTTCGGATCCAGAATATACCTTCTCAAGTGTCTCTAAGTACATGCGCTGGCGTGTCACGCGGGGCGCGAGTTTATACTCTCCATAAATCAATTCGAAACGGCGCGCTTCACCTTCGGCGTCCGCGATAACACGGTCACGATAACCCTCAGCTTGCTGAATCAATTTGGCTGCTTCACCTTCAGCCTCAAGGACAATCTTGTTTTGGTAAGCGCGCGCTTCGTTGATGGCACGCTCCGCTTCTTGCGACGCGTTCACCACGTCCAAGAAATCATCAACGACTTCCGCAGGCGGGTCAGTTTTTTGAAATTGAACATCATTTACAAGGACACCTGACTCATATTCGTCAAGCAACTCTTGTAAGCGCTGACGGACTTCGCCGCCGAATTGCGAACGACCTGTTGTGATAATCGGGTCAAGCTCATTTTTACCGATAATTTCGCGAACGACAGACTCAGCCGCGGACTTAACGAGGTCTTCTGGCTGGTCGACCTTAAAGAGATAGCTCTCCAAGTCATTGATGACCCATAGAACAGCGAAGTTGATATCGACGATATTTTCATCGCCCGTCAGCATGAGGGACTCAGCATTATTTCTGACGCCCACGAGTGTTTCGCGCTGGTTGGTCACGTCGCGAACATATTTTTTCTCAACGGGATTTGGCCATTTGAAGTGTAGACCTGGGCCGACAGTCCGTTGATAATCCCCAAATCGGAGGATAGCTGCTTCTTGGTTACCTTGAACGGTAAACACAGAGGTGAAGGCCAGTAAGACCAAGGGCACCAATAAAAAGGCCCAGCTCGGGATATTAAACTCGGGCAATTGGCCATTGCCGCCGCTGCGGTTTCCCCCGCCGCCGCCCCGGCCCGTGCGTGACTTGAAGCCCTCAATCACATTGTCGCGGCTGGGACGTTGCGGTTTATTGGGGCGCTGACCGCCGCCATTCCCCCAAGGCGAATTCCCGTCACCTTTTCCACCGTTGTTACCAGAGCCCGGTTTGGGACCCCAAGGACTATTATTATCCGACATATCGTCTCCGAAATTCAACTACTGCATATGTGGCGCGGCGCGCCCTATGTTTCAAGTTTAATACGTAGCGCGAGGACAATTAGGCGCGGTCAAAAACAGCAACATCAAAGCTGTACTCATCTTTTTCCGTCTTGATAGGCCCCGTTTCACTTTTCAATGTCCAAATAGCGGTGTCGATCTTTGGAAAAACCGCATCACCCTCGACTTGCGCCGCGACTCGCGTGACGTAGAGTCTGTCGCATAGCGGGAGTAAAATTTCATAGAGCTGCGCGCCGCCAATCAGCATGACTTCATCGACACCAGAGGCACCTGCTAACTCAAACCCCTTGCCTATCATCGCATGCATATCCGAGAATTTTTCTGCGCCTTTCGCCGCGTAAGATCTGTTCCGTGTCAGCACGAGATTAGGCCGACCCGGTAATGGGAATGGTAGGCTCTCCCATGTCTTCCGCCCCATCAGGCAGGGCTTCCCCAACGTCACGCGTTTGAAATGTTTGAGATCAGACGGCAGACGCCAGGGTAAATCCCCATCGCGCCCGATAACATTATTTTGGTCCATCGCAACAATCGCGCAGAGTTTTGGATTCGTAGACATGAGCACGTCCCTAGCCTAAAGCTCACACTCATGTCGACACATCCCGCAGTCCGCAGACGCCTTTTCGGCCTCCCGCTCATGACCTTGGTCTATGTGGCGCTTATTCCCTTCATCAATTGGTCTTTCACCTGGGCCCCTCTGACGGGGTTCGTAAATGGCGCTTTCGCCGTTTATTTCCCAGGTGAAGATATTCCGAGCGCCGCGAAATGGTTATTCAACCCTGTCACCATTGTGACGGGTCTTGTGCTTGTCGTGCGTGATTTCGCCCAACGTGAAGTCGGACATTACGTTTTAATTGCCATGGGTATCGCGCTTGTTTTGACAGCTATAGCTGCTGGGCCCGAATTAGCGCTGGCCAGCGGCGGGGCTTTTGCCATTGCTGAGCTGGTCGATTGGGCGCTGTTCACCTTCGCAAAATATCGGCTATCGACGCGCGTATTGCTCTCTTCCGCGATAGCTGCCCCTTTAGATACGACGATTTTTCTCTATGGAGCGGAAATCATTCGCGATGGTATGCTCACTGGCCCAAATATAACGATGAGCATTACGGGGAAGATGGTCGGCGCCCTCGTGATTTGGTGGATAATTCGACGAAAATTCGAAATCACGTCAACACGCGAAAATGTGAACTCAGGTGATTAGATTTGGGTTCAAAGGTTTTCTAAAGCCCGGCCATGACACGAATCTCTGCATCCCTCCTCGCCGCCACATCTGTATTGGTTTGCAGCTCTGCCAGCTTTGCCTTTGAAGCCCC